>DATHJG010000943.1:0-6072 GCA_035489875.1 Solirubrobacteraceae bacterium
ACGTAGCCGGGGTAGATCGGCACCTTGTTGCCGAAGCCGCCGCCGATGTCGGGCGCGATCACCTGGATCTTGTGCTCGGGCAGCCCGGCCACGAGCGCATACAGGGTGCGGTGCGCGTGCGGCGCCTGCGTGGTGCACCACAGGCGCAGCTTGCCGGTGACGGCGTCGTAGTCGGCGACCGCCCCGCACGTCTCCAGCGGGCAGGGATGCACGCGCTGGAACGGGATCTCCTGCGTGACGACGACCACGTCGGCGTCGGCGAAGACGCGCTCGGCCTCGGCTTCGTCGCCGGCCTCCCAGTCGAAGATGTGGTTGTCGGTCTTGCCCTCCTTGTCGTCGCGGATCACGGGCGCGTCCGGGTCGAGCGCGCGGCGCGGATCGACGACCACCGGGAGCGGGTCGTACTCGACGTCGATCAGCTCCAGCGCGTCGCGCGCGGCGTAGTGGTCGTCGGCGACGACGAACGCGACCTCCTGGCCCTGGAAGCGGACCTTGTCGGTCGCGAGCACCGCCTGCGTGTCCGCCGACAGCGTCGGCATCCACGCCAGGCCGTGTCCTTCCAGGTCCTTGCCGGTGATGACCGCGCGCACCTTGGGGTGCTGCAGCGCCGCCGACGTGTCGATCGAGACGATGCGCGCGTGTGCGAGCGGGCTCCGCAGCACGGCGCCGTGCAGCATGCCGGGCAGCCGGACGTCGTCGACGTAGTTGCCCTGCCCGCGGATGAACCGCGGGTCCTCCTTGCGCTTCATCCGTCCGAAGCCGATCGGGCGCTCAGCGGCGACGGCCATCAGGCGGTCACCTCCTCGGTGTGGTCGGCAGCCCAGCGGACCGCGGCGACGATGTTCTTGTAGCCCGTGCAGCGACAGATCTGGCCGGAGATCGCGACCTTGATCTCCTCGTCCGTCGGGTGGGGATTCGCGTCGAGCAGCGCGCGGGCGGTGAGCATCATGCCCGGCGTGCAGAAGCCGCACTGGAGGCCGTGCTCCTCCATGAAGCCCTGCTGGACCGGGTCGAGCTGCCCGTCGCGCTCCATCCCTTCGACGGTCCGGACCTCGTGGCCCTCCGCCATCGCCGCGAGCGTCGTGCACGACTTGACGGGCTCGCCGTCGAACAGCACGACGCAAGCGCCGCAGTTCGAGGTGTCGCACCCCCAGTGGGTGCCGGTCATGCCGAGCTGCTCGCGCAGGAAGTGGACGAGCAGCGTGCGCGGCTCGGCCTCGGCGGAGCGCTGCTCGCCGTTGACGGTCAGGTTGATCAGCACCGATCTCCTCCTCAACTCGCGAGCGCCCGCTCGGCGGCGCGGCGCAGGGCTCGATGGGTCAGCTCGCTCGCGAGGTGGCGCTTGTAGTCGGCGCGGCCGCGCTGGTCGGCGATCGGATCGCAGTCCTCGGCGGCGAGGGCGGCGGCCGCGGCGAACGCGTCCTCCGACGGCGGCGCGCCGGCGAGCGCCTCCTCGGCGCGCGTGGAGCGGACCGAGCGCGGGTTCACCGCGCTGAGCGCGATGCCGGCCGCGGCGATGTTCGCGCCGTCGAGCCACAGCGCGGCGCCCGCCGCGGCGATCGCCCAGTCGCCGGCGCGGCGCTTGACCTTCTCGTACGCGCTCCCGCCGTGCGCGCGCAGCGGGATGCGGACCTCGACGAGCATCTCGGCGTCGCCGACCGCGGTCTCGTACGGACCCTGGTGGAACTCGGTCATCCCGACGACGCGCTCCCCGGCCGCTCCGTGGATCACCGCGACGGCGCCGAGCGCGGCGCAGACGGCGTTGAGGTCCTCGGACGGATCGGCCTGGCACAGCGCGCCGCCGATCGTGCCGCGGTTGCGCACCGGCGGGTCGGCGATCTTCTCCTCGGCGTCGCGGATGATCGGGAAGTGCCGGGCGAGCAGCTCGGACTCCAGGATCTCGCGGTGGCGCGTCAGCGCGCCGATCCGGATCTCCCCGTCGTGCTCCCGGATGTAGCCCAGCTCGGCCTCGAGCGGGTTGATGTCGATCAGGTGCTCTGGCGTCGCGAGCCGCAGCTTCATCATCGGCAGCAGCGAGTGGCCGCCGGCGACCAGCCGGGCCTCGGGACCGAGCCGTGCCAGCAGGGCGATCGCCTCGTCGATGCTCGACGCGCGCGCGTAGTCGAAGGGCGCGGGAACCTGCATGACCTCCCTCTCCTCGAAGCGGGGATGCCAGCGCGACGTTACTCCGCTTCTGGCGCGGCGTTGGCGAGCGATAACCGTTCGCTTATAGTCGGCTGTCGCGGTGACATTCACCCAGCTCCGCTCCTTCGCGACGGTCGCCCGCACCGGCTCGGTCAGTGCGGCGGCGCACGCGTTGGGCGTGTCGGAGCCGGCGGTCTCCGCGGCGGTCGCGGCCCTGCGACGCGACCTCGGCGACGCGCTGTTCATCCGCGCCGGGAACGGCATCCGGCTCACCCCGGGCGGCGAGCGGCTGGCCGCAGCGGCGGCGGAGATCATCGGCTTGGAGGACCGGCTGCGGCGCGAGGTGGGCGAGGCGCGCGGAGAGCGCGGGCTGCTGCGGCTGGCGGTCTCGCCGACCGTGGCGGAGTACGTGTCCGCGCCGCTGCTCGACGCGTTCACCCGCCGCTGGCCGGCGCTCGAGGTCGCGCAGGAGGTCGCGGCAGCCGAGGACTTCGCGCCGCTGCTGGCCGACCGGCGCGCCGACGTCGCGCTCGGCCCCGCCCCCACGCCGGCGCCGGGCATCGAGTCCGTCGCGTTCCTGCGCTACAAGCTCGTCGTGGTCGCCGGTCCGCGCCACCGGCTCGCGGGCCGCCGCGACCTGCCGCTGGCCGCCCTGCGCGGCGAGCGCTGGCTCGTCGGGCCGGCCGACGCCGACCTGGCGAGCTTCTTCGCGGAGCGGGGGCTGCCGGCGCCGGAGCAGGGCGCGTTCTCGACCGAGGCCGCCGCCCAGGCCGCGGCGGCCGCCGGCGAGGGCGTCATGCTCGTGATCGCCCACACGGCGCTCGACGCGCTGCGCCACGGCGCGCTCGCGCGCCTGGACGTCCGCGGCACGCCGCGCGAGGGCCTGTGGCACGCCGCGACCCTCTCCGGCGACCGGCGCTCGCCCGTCGCCGACGCGCTACGCCGCTTCGTGACCACGCCCGACGCCACCCAGGCGATCGTGGCGCGACCCGGCGGCGTCCCGGCCGGGCGCTTCCGCCCGCCGGTCTACGTCACGATCTGGAGCGCGGTCGACGCCGGTCAGGCCACCTCGTCGTGACGCCCACGGAGCGGCGGGGATGATGCGTTGCGGGCGGAGCCGGCGAACGTCAACGGCCGCATTGAGGGAGGGTCGGGAGTGGGGTGCGGTTCCGCGGAACCGCTCGGTTGCGCGATCCGGGGCGGATCAAGGGCGTAGGGCGCCCCTAAGTCGCCCCGCATCGCACTCGGGGCGACTTAACCACCGATACGGTGCTCAAGTCGCCCCGCACCCCCGCCCCGCGACCACTCCGACCCTCCTTTCAATGCCCGCCGTTGACGTCCGTTCGCGTCACCCGCAACGCGCACGTAGCCATCGCGCGCGACCTGCGCCAAGATGCGCCCATGGGCTTCGACCAGTACCACGAGCCGGCCGACGAGCTGCCGGACACGACGCGGACGTTCGCGCGCCTTTGCGCATCGCTCACCGAGGAGGCCGAGGCGATCGGCTGGTACGAGCAGCGCCTGGCCGTCGAACCCGAGCGCCAAGCGCGGGCGATCATGCGCGACGCGCAGGGCGAGGAGTTCAAGCACTTCTGCATGGATCTCGAGTTCCTGCTGCGGCGCACTCCCCTGTGGCGCGAGATCGCCGAAGGGATCCTCTTCCAGGAGGGCGACATCGTCGAGCACGGTGAGGAGGCCGAGGAGGAGGCGGTCGAGGGGGCCGCGGCGCGGGGCGCGCCGCTCGCCGGCAGCACATCGCTCGGCATCGGCAGCCTGAGAGGAGCCGCGTCGTGAGCCATCTTTTGCGCGAGCACGCCCCGATCACGGAGGCGGGCTGGAGCCTGATCGACGACGAGGCCCGCAAGCGCCTCACGCCCGCCCTCGCCGCCCGCAAGCTCGTCGACTTCGCCGGGCCGCACGGCTGGGAGCACTCGGCGACGAACCTCGGGCGCACCCGCGCGCTGTCCGACGCGCCGGTCGACGGCGTGACCGCGGCGCAGCGCCGCGTGCAGGCGGTGGTCGAGTTGCGCGCACCGCTCTCGCTCGCGCGCGCCGAGCTGCGCGACGCCGACCGCGGCGCGGACGACGCCGACCTCGGCCCGCTCGACGAGGCCGCCCATCGCATCGCGACCGCGGAGAACCGCGCCGTCTTCCACGGCTGGGAGGCGGCGGGGATCACCGGCATCGCGAAGGCGTCGACACACGACCCGATGCCGCTCGGCGATGACTGCGCGCACTACCCGCGCCACGTCGCCCGGGCGGTCGAGGCGCTGCTGCGCGCCGGCATCGACGGCCCGTACGGTCTCGCGCTCGGGCCCGAGGCCTACACCCGCGTGCTCGAGACCACCGAGCACGGCGGCTACCCGCTGTTCGACCACCTGCGCAAGATCATCGGGGGACCGCTCGTCTGGGCGCCGGGCGTGCAGGGCGCGGTCGTCGTGAGCCAGCGCGGCGGGGACTTCGTCCTCGAGGTCGGCGAGGACCTGTCGATCGGCTACGACCGCCACGACGCCGACGCCGTCGATCTCTACCTGGTGGAGAGCTTCACCTTCCGGGTCGTCACCAACGACGCGGCGGTGGCGCTCACCCCCTGAGACCGTGCTTGACACGCGCGCAGGAGGAATCCACGCTGAGACGGGATGCAACGGACCGACTGCTGTGTCGTCGGCGGCGGGCCCGCCGGGATGATGCTCGGTGTCGTGCTGGCCCGCGCCGGCGTTCCGGTGACGGTCCTGGAGAAGCACGAGGACTTCCTGCGCGACTTCCGCGGCGACACGGTGCACGCCTCGACGCTGACGCTGCTCGACGAGCTCGGCCTCGGCGAGCGGTTCGCGGCGATGCCGCACCGCGTGCTGCAACGCCTGTCGATACCGCTGCGGTCGGGCACGAGCTTCGTGGTCGACCTCAGCCTGCTGCCCGGGCCGCACAAGCACATCGCGATGGTGCCGCAGTGGGACCTCCTCGACCTGCTGGCCGATGCCGGCCGCCGGGAGCCGTCCTTCACGTTGCGCATGGGCGTCGAGGTCACCGGGCTGCTGCGCGAGCGCGGCCGGGTGGTCGGCGTGCGATACCGCGACGCCGGCGGCACCGACGGGGAGCTGCGGGCAGCCGTGACGGTCGCGTGCGACGGCCGGGCGTCCGTTGTGCGGGCCGCCAGCGGGCTCCGCGTGCGCGAGTTCGGGGTGCCGCTGGACGTCTGGTGGTTCCGCCTCCCCCGCCGCGAGGATGACGTTCAGGGCTTCAACGTGCGGGTGGGCGACGACGCCGTGCTCGTCGCGATCGACCGCGGCAGCTACTTCCAGATCGGCTACCAGATCCGCAAGGGCAGCGATGCGCGGCTGCGTTCGGAAGGCATCGAGGCGTTCCACCGGCGGATCGCGGCGCTCGCTCCGGAGTTCGCCGACCGCGTCGGCGCGGTGGGCTCCTGGGACGACGTCAAGCTGCTTGCCGTGCGCCTGGATCGGATGCCGCGCTGGTTCGACCGGGGGCTGCTGTGCATCGGAGACGCGGCGCATGCGATGTCCCCGGTCGGCGGCGTGGGGATCAATCTCGCCATCCAGGACGCCGTGGCCACCGCACGGTACGTCGCCGCGCCGCTGCGCCGAGGCGAGGTGCGTCTGGGCGACCTGGCGCGGGTGCAGGTGCGCCGGTGGGCGCCTACGACCCTCACGCAGTCGCTGCAGCGACTTGCGCACCGGCTTGTCATCCAGCCGGTCCTCGCGGGCGAGCGCGGCCCGGGCGGCAGCGGCTCGCGCAGGCCTTCGCGGCTCGGCCGGCTGCTGCGGCGGTCCCCCCGGCTGCAGCGGATCCCCGCGTACATGGTCGCGATCGGCGCGCTCCCCGAGCACGCCCCGGCGTTCGCCCGCCGGAGCTAGTAACCCGGGAGGGGGAAGTCTGCAGCGACGAGGGTGCCGCCGTCGACCGGGC
>DATHJG010000944.1:0-6030 GCA_035489875.1 Solirubrobacteraceae bacterium
AGAAGTCCTCCCCCACGCCCTCGACGAGATAGGGGTGGACCTCGTCGCCGGAGTAGATCGAGCCGACGGGGTCGGCGCCGATGACCTGGATGTCCGGGTTCTGCTCCTTCAAGTAGCGGCCCATGCCGGTGATCGTGCCGCCCGTCCCGACGCCGGCGACGAGGTGCGTGACCCGCCCGGCCGTCTGGCGCCACAGCTCGGGGCCGGTCGTGTCGTAGTGCGTCTGCGGGTTGGCTGGGTTCTTGTACTGGTTGGGCTGGAACGCGCCGGGGATCTCCTCGGTCAGCCGGTCGGCCACGCGGTAGTAGGACTGCGGCGACTCGGGCGCGACGTCGGTCGGCGCGATCACGACCTCGGCGCCGTACGCTCGCAGCAGGTCGATCTTCTCGCGCGACATCTTGTCCGGCATCACGGCGATCACGCGGTAGCCCTTCAGGCGGGCGGCGATCGCGAGCCCGGTGCCGGTGTTGCCGGACGTCGGCTCGATCAGCGTGCCGCCGGGGCGCAGGCTGCCGTCGCGCTCGGCGGCCTCGATCAGGCGCAGCGCGACGCGGTCCTTGATCGAGCCGCCCGGGTTGAACAGCTCGAGCTTGGCGACCAGCTGCGGGGTGAGACCGGCGCCGATGCGGCTGAGCCGGACGAGCGGCGTCTCGCCGATCGTGTCGAGGATCGAGTCCTTGATGTCGGTCTGGCGGTCGGTGGCGGGCGTCCGGGACATGCGTACGAGTCTAGGGGTGCCGGGGGGCGAGAACCCGGGCGCCGGTGACTACCCGTGTCCATGCGCTCCCCTCTTCACATCGCCGCCGGCTTCCTGCTGGCCTTCGTGGTCCATGTCCCCGCCGCGTCGGCGGGCGAGTACGCCGTCACCGCGTGCTTCGGCA
This sequence comes from Solirubrobacteraceae bacterium, assembly GCA_035489875.1. Taxonomy (GTDB): domain Bacteria; phylum Actinomycetota; class Thermoleophilia; order Solirubrobacterales; family Solirubrobacteraceae; genus DASQMT01. The sequence continues at coordinate 882 of DATHJG010000944.1, forward strand.
CGGAGAACGCGTCCTGGTCGGAATGGAAACCGACGCCGGGCGCGACGGCGTACAACGCGTGCCCCGGCGGCGTGATCGACGTCGCCCGCCCGCAATCGGGCGCCGGCATGGTGGCCCGGAACGTCGCCGGTCCTGCGTTCGCCACGGCGGGGACGACGGCGGCGCTGACATTCGACGCGCCGGCGGGAACGTCCATCACCGGGATCGACTTCGACGCCCGGATGCTCACGAACCCCGGCTGGAGCGCGGGCGTGTTCGACGCCACGCGCGGTGCGTGGCTGTGGTGCGGCGCGCGCTGCTTCACGACCGGCGAGCACTGGGTGCACAAGGAGCTGCGCGGGCTCGCCACGCAGCGGCTGCAGGCGCTCGTCCGCTGCGACGCGGCGCGCTGCCGGAGCGATGTGCGGCGTGCGGTGATCGCGCTGCGCAACACGCGCGTGTACCTGGCGGACGGCTCCGCGCCCGGTATCGGCGGGCTGCGCGGCGCGCTCGGCGCCGGTGACGGCTGGCTGCGCGGCGTGGCGGACGTCGCATACGACGCGGGCGACAACAGCGGGATCCGGACCGGCCGCGTCGAGCTGGACGGGCGCGCGGTCCACGAGGACGAGCGCCCGTGCGACTTCACCCGTCCCGTCCCGTGCTCGGACGCGTCGATCGGCGCGTTGCTCGACACGCGCACGTGGGCGGACGGCGCGCACGCGCTCCGGCTCGGCGCGATGGACGCGGCGGGCAACTGGACGTGGGTCGACCGGACCGTGCGGGTCGACAACTCGCCACCGCCCGAGCCGGCGCCGGTGCTCGACGGCGGCGCGGAGTGGAGCCCGCAGCGCACCCGCACGCTGGCCCTGCCGCTGCCGTCCGGCCAGGCGGCCCCGCTCGTGCGCGCGCGGGTGAAGGGCTGCCGCGTGGGAGCCGGGTGCGCGGAGGCGGCGCCGGAGCTCACGGCGGCGGGCAGCGCGGCCGCCTCAGTGCCGGTGACCGCGTTCGACGGGCCGGGCGAGTACTCGGTGCGGCTGGCGCTGGAGGACGCGGCGGGCAATGTCGGGCCGTACGCGGCGCCGGTGACGCTGCGCTTCGACGACGCGCGGCCCGGCGCTCCCGACGTATCGGCGGCCGACCGCTGGCACAGCGGCGGCGCGCTGCCGCTGGACGCCGAGGGCGACCGGCCGGTCTCGGGGATCCGCGGCTACCGCGTGCGGATCGGCGGCCGCGAGGCCGTCGTCGCGACCAGCCTCCCGCTCGACGAGCTGCCCGAGGGCGGCACGCCGGTCGAGGTCCGCGCGGTCTCCGGGGCCGGCGTGGAGTCGACCGCGGTGCGCACGACGCTCAAGCTCGACCGCACCCGCCCGATCGTCACGGCCGACGGCGTGCCGGCGCCCGACGCCTGGTCGCGCGTCCCGGTCCGCATCGCGCTGCGCGGCCGCGACCAGGCCGGGCTGTCGGGCATGCAGTCGCTCGCGTGGACGATCGATGCCGGCGAGGAGGAGTCGCGCGCCGGCGACGAGGCGGCGATCGACGTCGCCGGCGACGGCCGCCACACCGTCGGCTACCGCGCGGTCGACGCCGCCGGCAACTCGTCGACGCGGCACACGGTGGCCGTGCGGGTCGACCGCACGCCGCCGGAGACGGTCGCGTTCGAGGCGCCCGACCCGGCCGATCCGACCCTGGTCCGCGTCGTGGTCGCCGACGCCACGTCCGGCGTCGCGGGCGGGCGGGTCGAGCTGCGCCGCGCCGGCGCAGACTGGCGGCGCGTGGCGACCTCGCTCGAGGCCGGCCGCCTCGTGACGCGGCTCGACGACGCGGCGCTGCGCAGCGGCGCGTACGAGCTGCGCGCGGTCGTCACCGACGTGGCGGGGAACGAGGCGGTCGGCACGCGCCGCTCCGATGGGTCGCCGGCCGCTGTGACGCTCCCGCTGCGCCGCAGGACCGCGGTGTCGGTCCGGCGCTCGGGCCGCGCGCTCCGTGCGCGCCTCACCCTGGACGGCGGCCCGCTGGCCGGGCGCGAGGTCGAGCTGGCGCAGCGCCTGCGCGGCCGCGCGACGTGGCGTCCGGTGTGCGGGAGGACGATCGTGATCGCCGCCTCGGCGACGGCGCGTGCGGGCATCGCCTCCCCGTCGGCCGCCGGGAGTGGCTGCGCGCTCCGCACCGACGCCGCCGGGCGCGTCGAGGTGCGCCTGCCGGCCGGCCCGTCTCGCACGCTCCGCGTCTCGTTCCCCGGCGACGCCCTGCTCCTGCCCGCGCGCGGCAGCGCGAGCGTGCGCACGTCCGCCCGCGCCCGCGTCCGCGCGACGCCGCGGACCGTCGCGGCCGGCGGAGCGGTCCGGTTCACCGGGCGCCTCCGCGGCGGCCACGTGCCGCGGTCGGGCAAGCTCGTCGAGCTCCAGGCGCGGATCGGCGCCGGCTGGCGCACGTTCGCGACGCTGCGCACCGACCGCCGCGGCGGCTTCCGGCACTCGCATCGCTTCGCCACCGTCAGCGGCGGCCGGACGTACTGGTTCCGGCTGCGCGTCCCGCGCGAGGCGGCGTATCCGTTCGAGCAGGCCACGACTCGCCCGCTCGCCGTGCGCGTCGCGTAAGCAAGTTCGCGCATTTTGCGGAACTTTTCTGTCCGATGGGGACGAACAAACGGATCCGTTCCCATATACCCAAGAGGAGCCGCGAGAGCGGCTCCTCGAACCGGCGGACTTCGAGGCAGGTGAAAGGAGGGTCGCCTCCTTGGCGACGCGGGCGACACAGCGCGGGACAGGGCGATCGGAGCCCGGCGCGACCGCTCGCGTGTCGCAGCTCGTCGCTCGCCACGAGCGCTCGCTCATGCGCATCGCGCGACACTGGTCCCTCTGCCGCGACGACGCCCTCGACGCCTATCAGCGCGCGCTCGAGATCTACGTTCGGCGGCTGGACTCGCTCGATCCGGCGACCGAGATCGCGTGGCTCAGGGTGGTCGTCAAGCACGAGGCCCTGGCCGTCCGCCGCCAGCGCGGGGACGCGGTTCCGTTCGAGGAGCTCGACCTCGCGGCCCACGCGTCGGAGACGCAGCGCCCGGTCGACGACCTGCTCGCCGGTCGCGAGCGCGTCAAGCGCTCTGCGGAAGCGTTGCGGCGGATCAAGCCCGACGAGGCGAAGGCGCTGATGCTCAAGGCGCAAGGGCTCTCCTACCAGGAGATCGGCGAGTCGCTCGGGTGGACGTACACGAAGGTGAATCGCTCGATCACCGAGGGCCGGGCGCGGTTCTTGCGCGTGTACGCGGAGATCGAGGCCGGCGCGGAGTGCGAGCGCTTCGCGCCGACGCTGGCCGCGCTGATCGCCGGCACGGCGTCCGCCGATGCGCTGCTCGACCTGCGCCCGCACATCCGGAACTGCGCGACCTGCCGGGCGACCGTGCGCGAGCTGCACGCCACGCGCCTCGGCCGGCGCACCGCGCTCTGGCCGCTGCCGGCGCTGCTCGCGCCGCTTCGCCGGGTGGCAGACCGGTTCGGCGACCGGGCGGGCGGTTCGGATCCAGAGCGCGCACGGATCGAGGGCATCCCGGACCTCCTCGACGTGATCGCACGGTCACACGCGTCGCCGATCGCGGTCGGCGAGCAGCCTCGTCCTCGCCTCGTCGCCTGGGCGCTGCAACGTGCCGGCGACGGGGTCGCGAGCGTGAAGCAGCACGCGACCGCCGCCTACGCACGCGCCGCCGACCCGACACCGCTGGCGGGCGTGCGGCCCGGCGCAGCCGCCGCGGCGATCGCGGGCTGCCTGGCGGTCGGCGGCGGCACGACGCTGTGCGTGACGCAGGGCGTCGATCCGATCGGCGGACTCGCGCAGGTCGTCTCTCCCGCACGCGATCAGGCCAAGGCGGAGCCGCGCAAGCGGCGCGCGCCACGCAAGCGCACGTCGCCGAGCCCGGCGTCGACGCCGGCAGCGCCTCCGGTCGCCATCGCCACGCCCTCACCGACACCGACCCCCGACGCCAGTCCGCAACCGACGCCGACGCCGACGCCACCGCCAACTCCCGAGGAGGAGTACGAGCCGGTGGCGCCGGCCACTGCCGCAAGCAGCGCACCGCCGGCGCCGGAGCGCACGCGCACGCCGGCGCCGGCGCCGGCGGGCGGACCGGGGGAGTTCGACGGACCATGAGTGGAAGGGAGGCACGAGATGCGTAGGACGCAGGCCGCTCACCGAGCCACGCTCACGATCGCGTTCGTCGCGATCGGGGTCACGCTGGCGCCCGAGGCCGCCGTCGCCGGTGAGTACTCGGTCGGGAACTGCGGCGCCGATCAGCTGAACTTCAGTACGCGGGCGTTCGACGACTTCGCCACCCGCGGGATGAAGATCAGACGCGCCTGCGATCCCGAAGGCCCCGGCCTCCGCGGGCTGATCACGAGCAACGTGGTGCGTGGCGGCCAGGTGCCGCGCGGCGCGGTCGCACTGGCGACGATGACCGCGCCGCCCGGGACGCGGTTCACCAGGTTCCGCTGGGCGGGCACGCTGCGGCGCCGAGACTGCCGGTACGCGCTCCAACTATGGGCCGAGGCGCCGGACATCCAAGCGATCCCGCTCAAGAACGTGCGCGCCAACCAGCACTGCCCGCGCCCGGTGCTTGCGCAGGCGGCCGCGTACCGGTCGCGGACGTTCAACGTCTCCGGCGCGACGCGCATCGTGCAGCGCGTGATCTGCATGGGCGATGGGAAGCGGAAGTCGTGTTCGGCGCGCGGCTCGAACTACGTCCGCACGTTCGAGGCCGAGGTCGGGATCGCGGACGTGTCGCCGCCTGTGGCCGCGATCATCGGCGACACCCCGCTGGCGCGGGGTGAGTGGGTGCGGGGAGACCAACCGCTCAACTACGACGCGAGCGACAACGTCGGCGTGCGCAGGGCCGACACCATCGCCGCCGGCCAGTCCGGGAACTCCGACTCGCGCTCGTGCGTGTTCGCGACGCCGGAGCGCACGTTTGCCGAGCCGCTGCCTTGCCCGAACGGTCCCGGCAGGATCAACGTAACAACAACAGAGGTGCCCGATGGCACACAGCAGCTTGCCGTACGGGCCCAGGACACGGCGGGCAACATCGGAGACTCGCCGGCGGTAACCGCCCGGATCGACAATACGCCGCCCGGTCGCGTCGACGTCGGAGTGGAGGGCAGCGAGGCGTGGCGCAACCGCAATG
>DATHJG010000945.1:0-5831 GCA_035489875.1 Solirubrobacteraceae bacterium
GGAGTGGCCGAGCTGACCGGCCGCGGGGTGTACTACGGCTCGGCGGTCACCGAGGCGCCGGCCTGTGCCGGGCAGGAGTCTACATCGTCGGTGGGGCGAACTCCGCCGGGCAGGCCGCGGTGTTCTTCTCCCGCCACGCCAAGCGGGTCGTGACGCTCGCCGGCGGCGCGGAGCTCGCGGGCCATACCGTGCTGATCGCCACCGGCGTGGCGTACCGGCGGCTCGACGCGCCCGGCATCGAGACGCTCGAGGGCCGCGGCGTCTACTACGGCGCCTCGCTCGTCGAGGCGGAGGCGTGCAAGGGTCAGACCGTCGTGGTCGTCGGCGGCGCGAACTCGGCCGGTCAGGCCGCGGTCTACCTCTCGCGCCAGGCTGGACGCGTGCTGGTGCTCGTCCGCGGCGACTCGCTCGAGAAGTCGATGTCGCACTACCTGATCGAGCAGATCGCCGCGATCGAGAACATCGAGGTGCGCACGCGGACGCGCGTCGCCGCAGCGGAGGGCGACGGACAGCTCGAGGTACTGCGGCTCGAGAGCCCGGACGGCGAGGAGGAGCTCGCGGCGGCCGCGATGTTCGTGTTCATCGGCGCAGCGCCCTACACCGACTGGGTCGGCGACCGCGTGGGGCGCGACGAGCGCGGGTTCGTGCTCGCCGGACCCGATCTCGCCGCGGCCGACGGCCACCGGTGGCCGCTGGAGCGCGACCCGTTCCTGCTCGAGACCACCCTGCCGGGCGTGTTCGTCGCCGGCGACGTGCGCCATCGCTCGATCAAGCGCGTCGCCAGCGCGGTCGGCGAGGGCTCGATGAGCGTCCAGTTCATCCACCAGTACCTGGCCGACACATGACGCTCACGGTCGCGGAGCTGGAGCGGTTCGACCTCTTCGAAGGCGTCCCGTTGGAGCAGCTCGAGCCGTGGGCGGCCGCGGCGGAGGACCGGTGGATCGAGCCGGGCCACCGCATCCTGTCACCGGGCATGCAGGGGGCGCCGTTCGTGCTCCTGCTCGAAGGCCGGCTCGACGGCTACGTCACCGTCGACGGCCGCGAGGAGCACGACCACTTCCACGTCGCGCCGACCTGGCTGGGTGCGATCGTCGCGCTCAGCGACGCCCAGGCGCGGATCACGATCCGCGCGTCCGAGCCCAGCCGGACCGCGTTGATCGACCCGGCGACGTTCCGCCGACTGCTCTGCGCCACGCCGCTCGCCTTCGACCGGGTGATCCGCGTGTTCGCGCCGGTGATCTCCCGCATCGAGGGCGTCGAGCACCAGCGCGACAAGCTGGCCGCGCTCGGGCGCATGTCGGCCGGCCTGGCGCACGAGCTCAACAACCCCGTGGCCGCCGCGAAGCGCACCGCGGCATCGCTCGGCGACGCGCTCGACGCGCTCGGCGGCGTGATCGGCGAGTTCGTGGGATCGGGCGTCGAGCGCACGGAGGCGGCGGCGCTCGTCGAGCTGCAGCGGGACGCGCTGGCGCGCGCACAGGCGGCCACGGTGCGCGATGCGCTCGACGCCGCCGACGCCGAGGACGCGATGGGCGCGCTGCTCGAGCAGCACGGGGTCCCGGACGCCTGGAAGCTCGCCGAGCCGCTCGCGGCCGCCGGGCTGGACGCCGAGTGGCTGGAGGAGGTCGCGCGCCTGGCCGGCGCGGCGCTCCCCGCCGCCGTGCGCTGGGTCGCCGCGTCGATCAACGCCCGCTCGCTCACCGCGGACCTGCGCGACTCGACGGACCGCATGTCCGCGCTGGTCAAGGCGATCAAGGCCTACACGTACATGGACCAGGCGTCGCTCCAGGAGATCGACGTGCACGAGGGGATCGACGCGACCCTCACGATCCTCGGCTACAAGCTCAAGCACACGCGGATAGCGGTCGAGCGCGACTACGCCGACGACCTCCCCCGCGTCTGCGTGTTCGGGTCGGAGCTCAACCAGGTGTGGACGAACCTGCTCGACAACGCGATCGACGCGCTCGGCCAGACCGGCACGATCCGGATCGCCACCGCCCCGTGGGAGGAGAGCGGCGTCGAGGTGACGATCAGCGACGACGGGCCGGGCATCCCGGAAGCGGCCCAGCGCCAGGTCTTCGAGCCGTTCTTCACCACGAAGGCCGTCGGGTCGGGCACCGGACTCGGGCTCGACACGGCGCGCCGGATCGTGCGCGAGCGTCACGACGGCGAGTTGCGCGTCAGCTCCCGGCCGGGCGCGACGACGTTCACCGTGCGCCTGCCGCGGGCGCCGCGGGCCGCGGCGTAGCGCGTCAGGGGCTCGCCCGCGCGTAGCGGACGACGCCGTCGCGCTCCTCCGCGCGGACCGCGCCGCGGTCCTCCAGCAGGTCGAGGTGCCCGAGCACCTCGGACAGCACGAGGTACGCCTGCGTGACCGGGACGTGGCGCCAGAGGTCGCGCCCGACGTCGGCCGCGGTGCGCGGGTGCGTGAGCGCGTCGAGGATCTTCGCCGCTCGCCGCTCGTGCGCGTCGAGCCGCTTCTCGACCAGCGCGGCGGCGCCGCTGAACGGGTCGCCGTGGCCGGGCAGGACCAGCTCGCCGCGGTCGCCCGCGGCCGTCGCGCGCAGCGAGCCGGCGTACGTGAGCAGCGTGCGCGGCCGCTCCGGCGACGCGGCCAGGCCGGCGGGGTCGCGCGCCCCGATCGGCAGGTGGGCGATCGGGTTCGACGAGATCCGCTCGAGCAGGTGGTCGCCGGCCACGAGCACGCCGTCGGACGTCAGCACCGTGTCGGTCGGGCTGTGCCCCGGGCGCTCGTGCACGCGCCACGTGCGGCCGCCGGCGCGCAGCTCGTCGCCGTCCGCGACGACGCGGCCGACCGGCACGTCGTCGACGAAGCGGCGGAACGCGCGGCTGATGCCGTGCAGCGCCTCGACGGTCTTCTCCGTCACGCCGTGGCGCCGCATCAGCGCGACCGAGTACGCGTCGTCGGCGTCCATGCTCGCGCCGGTGTCGGCGAGGAACGCGGCCAGCGCCGCGGTGCCGGCGACCTCGGCGCCCGACCGGCGCCGCAGCTCGCCCGCGAGGCCCACGTGGTCGTCGTGCTGGTGGGTGAGGAAGATCAGCTCGAGATCCTCGACGGCGACGCCGAGCGCGGCGAGCCCTTCCTCCAGCCGCGCCTCGGTCTCCTCCATCAGCGGCCCGGCATCGACGAGCGTGAGCGGCTCGCCGCGCAGCAGCCACGCGTTCACGTCGCCGATCTGGAACGGCGTGGGGAGCGGGATGCGGTGGATGCCGTCCGGCAGCACGCAGGGCACGCTACTCGAGGTGGTGGGGCTGACCTTGCTGCCGGGCATGTAGCGCTTCTTCACCGATTCTTACGCTTCTCCACGGTGCTTCTTACGTTGCGCGCCGATGGTGGCCGGCATGAGACGCACACGGATCGCCGCGTTGACCGCGGCCACAGCGCTCGTCGCCGCCGGCACCGGCGTCGCGGTTGCCACCACGGGCTCCAACGACCCCAAGGAACGCGAGCAGGCCGTGCTCGCCGACGCCGCCAAGCGGCTCGACCTGCAGCCGTCGGAGCTGCGCGACGCGCTCGCGAAGGCCGAGGACGCGCAGCTCGACGCGGACGTCAAGGCCGGCCGGCTCACCCAGGAGCAGGCCGACGCGATCAAGCAGGACCGCGCGCAGGACGGCACGGTGCTGGGCGTCGGGCCGGGCCGGGCCGGCGGGCCGCACCCGCCCGGCTTGTCCTTCCGGCATGAGGGCGGCGGACCCGTCGTCAAGGGACCCGGCGAGATGATGGACGCCGCCGCCAAGGCGCTCGGCATCAGCCGCGACGAGCTGTTCCAGCGGCTCGGCGACGGCAAGACGCTGGAGGAGATCGCCAAGGCCGAGGGCAAGTCGCTCGACGACGTCAAGGCCGCGGTCAAGGCGGCCTCCAAGCAGCAGCTCGACGAAGCGGTCAAGGCCGGCAAGCTCACGCAGGCGCAGGCCGACGAGATCCTCTCGCACATGACCGAGAACCTCGGCGACTTCGGGAGCTTGGGCCTCCCCCGGCGGCCACCCGACGAGCGGCCGGCCGAGCCGTGGGGCAACGCTTGACGGGTCCGGTCTACCGGAGGGCGTGAGCAGGTCCTCGCGTTCCTCGGCGTGGCGGTCCTCGTGATCGCCACGCCCCGACCGGACACCGCGGTGACGATCCGCGGCACGCTGCTGCGCGGCCGCGCCGACGCAGCGCTGCACGCGTTCGTGCATCCCGTCGGGGGCGGCGCCTACCGTCGCGCACGATGCTTCGCGAGGTCAAGGACGCGGCGTTCGGGCGGCGGCTGACCGCGATCGGCTGGCGCTACCACGCGACGTGGGACGACGCGCTCGCGTGGAGCAGCCGGCGCTTCCGCGCGCTGCGGGAGCGCCAGGCGCGCGAGCCGGTCGCGCTCCAGGACGCCGGCCGGCGGCGCTACTGGCTGTTCGAGGACCGCGTGTACTGGGAGGACGACCGGCTCGCCGCCGCCGACGTCCGCGCGCTGATCCGCGAGCGCGAGCACCGCACCCGCCGGCGGCTCGAGCGCGCGCACGCGCTCGCCGCCGCGGAGGAGCCCGCCGCCCGCCGCCGCCCGATCCCGCGCGAGCTGCGGATCGCGGTCTGGCAGCGCGACGGCGGCGCCTGCGTGGAGTGCGGCTCGCGCTTCGACCTCCAGTACGACCACGTGATCCCGGTCGCGCTCGGCGGCGCGAGCACCGCGGAGAACCTGCAGGTCCTCTGCGCCCCGTGCAACCAGCGCAAGGGCGCGAGCCTGGCCTGACCTGACCGGGTCAGACCCCGTTCAGGTTCGCGCGCACGCCCGGCACGACCTCGGCGGCGAACCGCTCCACCTGGGCGAGGACGTCGCCGTCGGGCCAGAGCACGAAGCCGTCGAACCCCAACTCGGTCACGAAGCCGGTCAGCGTCTCGATCCAGTGCGCCGGCGGTCCGTGCAGCAGCTTGCTCGCCGGGGCGTCGGCGATCGTCCCGCCGACGTTGAGGATGCGCCGGATCGCGCGCGGATCGCGGCCGGCCGCCGTCGCGGCGTCGTCGACGCGCTGCCGCATCTGGGCGAGGGCGTCCGGCGAGGAGTTCCCCAGCGACGGGACCCAGCCGTCGGCCGCGCGCCCGGTCAGCGCCAGCATCCGCGGCTTGTACGCGCCGAGCCAGATCCCGATCCGGTGCGCCGGCGGCGGGCCGGGGTGGTACCCGTGCACCGAGTAGTGCGTGCCCGCGAACGTCACCGACCGCTCGCCGCTCCACGCGCGCCGGATGATCTCGATCGCCTCCTCGAGCGCGTCGACCGACTCGCGCGGGGAGCGCGCCGGGCCGCCCATCGCCGCGATCGCCTCCCAGAACGCGCCCGCGCCGAGGCCGAGCTCGAAGCGCCCGCCGCTCATCGCGTCGAGCGACGCCCCCGCCTTGGCGAGCATCGCCGGCTCGCGCAGCGGCAGGTTCGCGACGTCGGGGAAGAAGCGCAGGCGCTCGGTGCGCGCGAGCAGGTCGGCGATCAGCGCGAAGGTGTCCAGGAAGCGGCGCTGGTACGGGTGGTCCTGGATGCCGATCAGGTCCAGGCCGCCGCGCTCGGCAGCCTCGACCTGGCGCAGCAGGTCGGGATAGGCGGCGGCGTCCGGGACGAGGAAGAGCCCGAACGCGGGCGAGGTGGAGGTCATGGCACCCGTTAGCATCGCGCGCCGATGCCGGACCCGCTCGCCGACGAGGCCGTCGCGCTCCTGCGCGAGCTGATCCGCGTCGACACGTCGAACCCGCCGGGGAACGAGACCGCGGCCGCGGAGCTGCTGCGCGACTACCTCGTGCGCAACGGCGTCGAGTGCGAGCTGATCGCCCGCGTGCCGGGGCGCGCGAA
>DATHJG010000946.1:0-9181 GCA_035489875.1 Solirubrobacteraceae bacterium
CACCAGGAGCAGCCCGGGCGCATCCACGTCGTCCTCATCCGGCAGTCGGTCGGCTTCTGAGGAAGCCATGGATTACGGCCATTCGCTGGAGTTCGGCTACTTCCTGATCCCGGAAGCGGGCGACCCGGAGGGGGTGCTCGCGACGGCGCGCCTGGCCGACGTGCTCGGCTACGACCTGCTCGCCGTCCAGGACCATCCCTACCAGCCCGCGCACCTCGACTCGCTCGCCCTGCTGGCCGTGATCCTCGGGCAGACCGAGCAGATCCGCGTGATCCAGGACGTCGCCAACCTGCCGTTGCGCCCGCCCGCGATGTTCGCCAAGGCCGCGGCGACGCTCGACGTGCTCAGCGGCGGGCGCTTCGAGGCCGGCATCGGCAGCGGCGGCTTCCTGCGCCCCGCCCAGGCGATGGGCGCGCCGGCGGTCACCGTCGGGGAGAGCCTGAAGGCCCTGGAAGAGGCGGTCGCGATCCTGCGGGCGAGTTGGAGCGGAGCTCCGACGCTGCAGTTCGAGGGCCGCCACTACCGGCTCGACGGTGCGCGGCCCGGCCCGGTGCCCGCGCACGAGATCGGCATCTGGCTGGGCGCGATGAAGCCCCGTGCGCTCGCGCTCACCGGGCGCGTGGCCGACGGCTGGGCGGCGCCGCTGATGAACTACCTGCCGCCGGCCGCCGCCGCGGAATCGCACACCGTCATCGACCGCGCCGCGCGCGAGGCCGGCCGCGACCCCGGCGAGATCCGGCGCATGTACAACATGCCCGGCGCGTTCACGGCGGCAGCGCCAGCGCCCGCCCGTGACACCGACGACGCGATCGTCGGGCCGCCCGACCATTGGGCCGAGGTGCTCGCCCACCTCGCGCTGGACCTCGGGTTCGGTACGTTCGTGCTCATGGGCCGGCCGGATCCCGAGAAGCTGCGGACGTTCATCGAGGACGTCGCCCCACAGGTCCGCGAGCGCGTCGCGACGGCGCGTGCCGTCGCTGTTGATCGTGCCTGAGGCGACCATGGAACCGCTCGATGACGCCGTCGACCACGTCCGCGGCTCGTCAGGTGGCCGTCTCATCCTCGAGTACGGCGACTACGAGTGCCCGTACTCGCGCCGGGCGACCCGGGAGATCGCGCAGGTCGAGCGACGGCCGGGGACGCGCGTCCGCTTCGCGTTCCGGCACTTTCCGCTGACCGAGATCCACCCGCACGCGCTCGCCGCAGCCGCCGCAGCCGAGGCGGCCGCGCTCCAAGGCCAGTTCTGGAGCATGCACGAGTTGCTCTTCGCCCGCCAGACGGCGCTCGAGGACGAGGACCTGCGGCGGTATGCCGCGGAGCTCGGGCTCGACGTCGTGCAGTTCGACGGCGACCGGACGGGCGCTGCGGTGCTCGAGCGCGTTCGCCGGGACATGCAGAGCGGTACGGCGTCCGGTGAGGTACGGGGCACTCCGACCCTGTTCATCGACGGCGTCGTGCACCGCGGCGGCTATGACGCGGCCAGCTTGCTGGAGGCGCTGGCCGAATGAGCGCGCCCTGCTCGCCCTCACGCTGCGGGACCTGAGGTCTGAACGGACCCATGGTGGTACGTTGGCCCGAGGCCCCCGGGAACGCTTCGCGTGACGATGCAACATGCCCAGACCGCTCGGTGATCTCGTCGCACGCGGCTCGCGCTCTTCGGTGCACGCCTACGGCCGCGGCGCCGTCGTCAAGGTCCCCGCCCCGTCCACGCCGGAAGGCTGGATCCGCTTCGAGGCGCGCTACGCCGAGGCGGTTCGGGCCGCCGGCGCGCCGGCGCCGCGGCTCTTGGGCATCGAGCGGATCGCCGGCCGCACGGCGAGCGTCTGGGAGCGCGTGGACGGCACGTCGATGTGGGAGCACGTCGCGGAGCGGCCCGATCGCGGCGCGGAGCTCGGTCGCTTGCTCGCCGACGTCCAGCACGCCCTCTTCGTGCTCGTGCCGCCCGTGACGCTCCCGCGCCAGCGCGACCGGCTCGTGAGCAAGATCCGCCGGGCCGCGGCGACCGTCGACGCGTCGCTCGCGCGGGCGCTCGAGGTCGTGCCGCCGCAGGACGGCACGCCATGCCTGTGCCACGGCGACCTGCACCCCAGCAACGTGCTGCTGGCCCGCGAGGGACCCGTGATCGTCGACTGGTTCGACGCCTCGCGCGGCGATCCGGTCGCGGACGTCGCTCGCTCGTCGCTGACGCTGCTCGGCGACGGCGCGGACCCGCCGCGCCACCTCCCGGGCTCCGATCGCGCGACGCTCGCCGTGCTGACCGACGCCTATCTCGCCCGTCTGCGGGAACGCCTCGAGATCGCTCCCGACCTGCTGGCTCGATGGCAGGCGGTCAACGCCGTGGCGCGCATCGCCGAGGGAGTGCCGCGCGGCGCGCTGCTCGAGGTCTGGGAGCGGTTCGAGTGGGCGGGCGGCGTTCACGCCGCCGCGAACTGAACCACCGCCCACAGGTCGTCGAAGACGCCCGGGGCGGCGGCCATCACGAGGTCGTCGTTCTCCGGGCACGGGAGCTCGGTGCGCGCGCCGGACTCCGTGGCGATGAGCGCGCCCGCGGCGCGGTCCCAGATCTCGGTATCGCGCTGGAAGTACGCGTCGACGCGCGCACACGCGACCCAGCACAGCTCCAGTGCCGCCGATCCGAAGCAGCGCAGGTCGCGCGTGCGCGCGAGCACCCGATGGGCGACCTCCCCTTGCGTGGCGCGCAACTCGGCCTGGTAGGAGAAGCCCGTCGCCACGAGCGCATCCGGGAGCGACGTGCAGGCGGACGCCGCGATCGGCCCGCCGTTCCGTCGCGCGCCGCCACCGAGATGCGCGGAGAACAGCTCGTCGCGCAGCACGTCGATCACCGCCCCCGCCACGACCTCGCCGTCGAGCGCCGCCGCGACGCTCACGGCGAACAGCGGCACCCCGTAGCGGAAGTTCACGGTGCCGTCGAGCGGGTCGATCACCCATTGCAGCCGGGCGCCGGGCGCCGTCGTCCCGCCCTCCTCGCCGAGCACCCCGGCCTCCGGCGTGGCCGCGTGCAGAAGCCGCCGGATGAGCTCCTCGGCGCGCAGGTCGGTCTGCGTCACGTCGTCGGTCGGCGACGACTTCTGGCGCACCTCGTGCGGCTGCCCGTAGCCGGCGGCCACGAGCGCGGCAGCGCTCCGCGCGGTGGCGGACGCGATGCGCTCGAGCTCCGCAGGCTCGAGTGCTGCCCCGCGATCACGCACGCCGGACGGCGATGTCGTGGCTCGCCAGGAAGTCGACGGCCTCCGGGTCGACCCGCGTGTCGGTCACGAGCACGTCGATCTCGTCGAACGTCGCGAAGCCGAACATCTGCACGTTGCCGAACTTGGACTGGTCGACGAGCGCGACGACTCGCCGCGCGCGCTCGATCATCGCCCGCTTGATCGTGTGCTCCTCGCGGTACGGGGTCGTGAGCCCGTGCTGGAACGACAGGCCGTCGCAGCTCATGAACAGCACGTCGATCGCCATGTGCTGCAGCTCGCTGCGCGTCGTGTCGTCGACCATCGCGTGCCGGTTCGTGCGCACCGACCCGCCCAGCACCGTGAGCTGCCGCAGCCCACGCCGGCTCAGCGTGAGCGCGGTCAGGAGCGAGTTGGTGACGACGTGGACGTCGCGCTCGACCGGGAAGACCTCGGCCAGACGCTGGCCGGTGGAGCCGGAGTCGATGATCACCGACCCGCGCTCCGGGACCTCCTCGACCGCCATCGTCGCGATCCGCAGCTTCTCCTCGGCGTTCACCATGTCACGCGCCTCGACCATCGGCTCGTGGTTCATCCGCTCGACCGGGATCGCGCCGCCGTGGACGCGGCGCAATAGCTGCCGGCTCTGCATGTCGGAGAGGTCGCGCCGGATGGTCTCGGTCGTCACGCCGTAGCGGCGCGCGAGGTCGCCGACGTCGACCGAGCCCTGCCGCAGGGCGAGGATGTAGATCGCCTGCTGGCGATCGTGCGGCAGTCTCGCGCCGTCGCTACGGGAGGCCATCGGCGAGCTCCCGCTCCGGCGAGGGACCCATCGCGGCGATCGGGCCGTCCTCGGCGATCCGCCGGTACGCGTTCGAGAACGCAGCCCGGAAGCGCGGGGACGCCTGCACGGCCGGCGGGAACACCGCGTCGAACTCGAGGAACGCGACCGGATCGGCGAGTGCCGCGGCCGCGTGGCGCCGCGCCACGTCCGCGCTGGAGTCGAACGCCTGGGCGTCGGGATCGACGACGGCGAGGTACCGGGCCCACCCCGCCAGCGCCGTCGCGGCGCGCCCGATCGGCCCGTCGACCTCGAGCTGGCGGGCGATCGTCGGGATCAGGAACGTGGGGAACTTCGCGCTGCCGTCGATGCACACGCGGGCGATCTGGTCGCGCACGCCGGGGTTCGCGAACCGCTCCAGCACGGACGCGACGTACGGCTCCCTGGGATGGCCGGGGATCTCGACGAGTGTGGGCATGGCCTCGCGAAGCAGGAGGTCTTCGAGGAACGTCCGAGCGGTGCGGGTCGCCATCGCCTCGTGGACGAACGTGATGCCGGCCAGGGCGGAAAGATACGCCACGCACGAGTGCCCGGCGTTGAGCAGGCGCAGCTTGTAGAGCTCCCAGTCGTGGATGCGGTCGGTGAACAGCGCGCCGACGTCCTCCCACGGCGGGCGGCCGCCCGAGAAGTCGTCCTCCATCACCCACTGCCGGAACGGCTCGGCGACGACCGGCCAGCGGTCGTCGACGCCGAACGTGTCACGCAGCCACTCGTGGTCGGCGGCCGCCGTCTGCGGCGTGATGCGGTCGACCATGGAGTTCGGGAACGTGCAGTTCTCCTGGACCCACACGGGCAGCGCGGGGTCGGCGCGCGCCGCGGCGGCGAGCGTGGCGCGCCGGGCCGCGTCGCCGTTGCCCGGCAGGTTGTCGCAACTGAGGATCGTGAGCGGCCCGGCGGCGCGCTCGCGCCGGACGGCCAGGGCGGCGGCGATGCGATCGAACGTCGTCCCCGCGCCGGCGGCCAGATCCTCGGCGGACGGCTCGCCGTACCCGGCCTCGGTGACCGTCAGCGAGAGGATCGACGTGGCGGCGGACGCGACGAGCCCGGCGACGGCCGCGTCGCGGCCGTCCGGTGCGTGCACGAAGCCGACGATCGAGCCGATCACCCGCGCGGACGGTTCGCCGTCGCCCCGCTCGATCAAGGTGTACAGATGGTCCTGAGCGCGCAGCGCGGCGGCCATCTCGGCGTCCTTGTCGAGGAGCCCGAGGCCGACGATGCCCCAGTCGGCGCCGCCGGACGCGAGCTCGTGCACGTAGAGCGCGAGGTGCGCCCGGTGGAAGCCGCCCACGCCGACGTGGACGATGCGCGGCGCGAGCAGCTCACGGTCGTACGTGGGCGCCGGAACCCCCCGGAGCGCGATCTCGGCGAGGTGGGCCTGGCTGAGGCTGATGGCGGACGGCCGAGCCACGAGCTGAATACAAACACAGGTAAAGCCACGTCGCAAGCATTGCAACACATGGGAATTTCCACGACTATGGCTTGACAGCCCACAGAAACCCAAGTTATAAATGCAGCGGTTGCGGAGGATCTGCCCTCCGCGTTCGAGCAGGAGGAGAGGGAACCATGAGACGCATCCTGCGCTTTGGGTGGGCTGTCGCCCTGTTCGCGATCGTCGGCGCGGTCGCGACGGGCTGCGGCGGCGACGACTCGAAGAGCTCGGGCTCGGGTGGAACGCCGGCGTCGGGCGGCGGCTCGATCAACGTCGCGATCGTCGACAACCCGCAGATGAAGGACATCGCAGCGCTGACGCCGTCGCTGTTCACTGCGAAGACCGGGATCAAGGTGAACTACACCGTGCTCGACGAGGGCACCCTGCGCGAGGTCACCACGCGCGACGTCGCCGCCGGCGGCCAGCAGTTCGACGTGGCGATGATCGGCATGTACGAGGCGCCGCAGTTCGGGAGCAGCGGCACGCTGGTCGACCTCACCCCGCTGGCGAGCGGCGACGCGGCGTACAACCTCGACGACGTGATCCCGTCCGTGCGCAACGGCCTCTCGGCCGACGGCAAGCTGTACGCGGCGCCGTTCTACGCGGAGTCGTCGTTCCTCATGTACCGCAAGGACATCCTCAAGGCCGCGGGCCTCACGATGCCGGCGAAGCCGACCTGGGCCGAGGTCGCGGACATCGCCCGCAAGGTCAACAAGCCCGACATGGCCGGCATCTGCCTGCGCGGCAAGCCGGGCTGGGGCGACCTCGGCGCGGCGCTCACGACCGTGCTGAACACCTTCGGCGCGACCTGGTGGTCCGCGACGCCGGACGGCTCCGTGGACAAGGCGCAGGTCGACCAGCCGGAGTTCAAGCAGGCGCTGGAGTTCTACGTGAACCTGATCAAGGACGCCGGCGAGAAGGATGCCGCCAACGCGAGCTTCAACGAGTGCCTGTCGCAGTACAAGGACGACAAGGTCGCCATGTGGTACGACGCCACCGTCGCGGCCGGCCTGCTCGAGGCCGACGACAGCCCGGTGAAGGGCAAGAACGGCTACGCGGCCGCCCCGGTCGACAAGACCTCGGCGTCGGGCTGGCTGTGGTCGTGGGCGCTGGCGATCCCGAAGACGACCAGCAAGCAGGACCTCGCCTGGAAGTACCTCGCGTTCGCGACGGGGCCGGAGTACATCAAGGCGGCCGGGTCGAAGATCCCCGGCGGATGGGCCGCGATCCCGCCCGGCACGCGCGAGTCGACCTACACGATCCCCGAATACAAGAAGGCCGCCGCCGCGTTCGCCGGCCCGACGCTGGATGCGATGTCCGCCGCGCCGATCGACAACCCGGGCACGACGAAGCGGCCCGGCCTGCCGGGCGTCCAGTACGTCGGGATCCCCGAGTTCCAGGACGTCGGCAACCAGTGCACGCAGCAGTTCTCGGCGGTGATCGCGGGCAGGACGTCGGTCGACGCCGCGCTGGGGAACTGCCAGCAGATCGCCTCGCAGGTGGGACAGTGATCCCCCGCTGATCCACTCGCACGACGCCCGCTGACGCCATGACCACGACACCGCGGACACCGATCGCCCGCGATCCGACGACTCGGACGCGGACCGTCCGCCGTCCGATGAGCGAGTCATGGCGTCGGCGGCTGCCGCTCCTCCCGGCGCTGCTGTTCACGATCGTGCTGACGCAGGTCCCGTTCGTGATGAGCATCTGGTACAGCCTCACGGACTGGAAGGTCGTGCCCCCCTCGCCGCGGGAGTTCGTGGGGCTGGACAACTACGGCGAGCTGGTCGGCGATCACTTCTTCCGCGACGCGATCTGGACCAGCATCGAGCTCACGGTCGTGCCGGTGCTCGGATCGCTGGTGCTCGGGGCGGCGTTCGCGCTCCTGCTCGACCGCAAGTTCTTCGGGCAAGGGCTGGTACGGACGCTGCTGATCACGCCGTTCCTGCTGATGCCCGTCGTGGTCGGCCTGATCTGGAAGAACCAGATGTTCCACGGCCTGTACGGCGTCATCAACTGGTGCATCGAGCGGCTCGGCGGCACCGCCGTGGAGTGGGTCTCGCGCTACCCGACGTGGGCGATCGCGCTGACGCTGATCTGGCAGTGGACGCCGTTCATGATGCTGATCACGCTCGCCGGGCTGCAGAGCCAGCCGGCCGACGTCCTCGAGGCGGCGAAGGTCGACGGCGCGACGCCGTTCGGCATCTTCCGCCAGCTCACGCTCAGCCATCTGCGGCCCTACCTGGAGCTGGGCATCCTGCTCGGCACCATCTACCTCATCCAGGTGTACGACCTGGTCGCCGTGATGACCGGCGGCGGACCGGGCTCGACCAACGTCCCCTACTTCGTGTTCCAGCGATCGATCGGCGGCGGCTGGGAGTTCGGGCAGGCATCGTCGTACAGCATCGTGGTCGTGATCGCCTCGATCGCGATCGCCACGGTCGCGCTGCGAGTCCTGTCGGGTCTGCTGAAAGGTGAGGACATCGCATGAGCGCCACCCCGTCTCCGGTCGTCGTCGGCGAGCGCCGGTGGGTCGTCGGCGCCCTCGGGGTGCTGGCGTGGGTCGTCGGCCTCGTCTACTTCTTCCCCGTCTTCTGGATGGTCCTCAACTCGTTCAAGAGCGAGCACGACGCGAACACCAGCCCCAAGCTCTTGTTCGATCCGACGCTCGATCGCTACCGCGACGTCACCAAGAGCGCCGGCGGACTGCTGTCGTTCGGCGAGGCGTTCACCAACTCGGCCGTCGTGGTCGTCGTCTCGACGCTGATCGTCCTGACCCTGGCGATCCCGGCGGCCTACGCCCTGGCCATCCGCCCGGTGGCGAAGTGGCGCGACGTCCTGTTCTTCTTCATCTCGACGAAGTTCCTGCCGGTCGTGGCGGCGATCCTGCCGGTGTGGATCCTGGCCAGGAACCTGGACCTGCTGAACACGCGCACCGTGCTGGTCATCCTGTATACGGGGCTGAACCTGCCGCTGGCGGTCTGGATGCTGCGCTCGTTCTTCCGCGAGATCCCGCGCGAGCTGATCGAGGCCGCGGAGATCGACGGCGCGGGCCTGCGGGGGCAGCTGACCTCGATCATCCTCCCGA
Source organism: Solirubrobacteraceae bacterium (assembly GCA_035489875.1). Taxonomy (GTDB): domain Bacteria; phylum Actinomycetota; class Thermoleophilia; order Solirubrobacterales; family Solirubrobacteraceae; genus DASQMT01. The sequence goes on from DATHJG010000946.1 coordinate 8,544, forward strand.
TGGCCGCGCCCGGCATCGCGGCCACCGCGCTGCTGTGCGTGATCTTCGCCTGGAACGAGTTCTTCTACGCGGTCCAGCTCAACCCGGTGAACGGCTCGACGGTGCCCATCTGGGTGACGACGAACATCAGCACGCGCGGCGATTTCCTGGCGAAGCTGTCGGCGGCCTCGGTGCTGGCGTGCATCCCCGTGGTGCTCGCCGGATGGATCGCCCAGAAGCGAATGATCCGTGGCCTGGCCATGGGCGCGATCAAGTAAGGACGCACGATGACCTCGGTGAGCTACGACCAGGCGACACGCACCTACGAGGGGACGCCGATCGCGGCGATCGACAGCCTCGACCTCGACATCGGCGACGGCGAGCTGCTCGTGCTCGTCGGACCCTCCGGGTCGGGCAAGTCGACGGCGTTGCGCATGCTCGCCGGCCTCGAGCCGCTCGACGCCGGCTCGATCCGCATCGGCGATCGGGACGTCAGCAACGTCCGCCCGCGCGACCGCGACATCGCCATGGTCTTCCAGAACTACGCCCTGTACCCGCAGCTCAGCGTGGCGGAGAACATGGGGTTCGCGCTCAAGCAGCAGGGCGTGCCGAAGGATCAGCGCATCACGCGCGTGCGCGAGGTGGCCCGCGTGCTCGAG
>DATHJG010000947.1:0-6610 GCA_035489875.1 Solirubrobacteraceae bacterium
GATCTGCGAGTTGACGCCGATCACACGCCCGTTGGCGTCGAGCAGCGGGCCGCCGGAGTTGCCGGGGTTGATCGGCGCGTCGGTCTGGATCACGGAGTCGATCTGGAAGCCGTCGGGCGCCTGGATGTGGCGGCCGGTGCCGGAGACGATCCCGGCGGTCGCGGTCTGCGGCAGCCCGAACGGCGAGCCGATCGCGACGGCGAGCTGGCCGGTGCGGACGGTGGTCGAGTCGGCGAGCGAGAGCGCGTGCAGCGGTCCGGTCTCACCCGTGTCGACCTCGAGCACCGCGAGGTCGGAGGACCGGTCGACGCCGCGCACGGTCGCGGTGGCCGTGCGCTCGTCGGCGAACTGCACCTCGACCTCGCTCGCGTCCCCGACGACGTGCGCGTTCGTGACGAGGATGCCGCGCGCGTCGACCACGAAGCCGGTGCCCGAGCCGCCGCCCGTGCGGACCGAGACGACCGAGGGGCTGGCCGCTGCGTAGATCGCGGCGACGTCGCCCTGCTGCCTGGGGCCGACGGCCGCGGCGGTGGGTCCCGGGTTGGCGGCGGGAGGATCGCCGGCGTCGAGCAGCCCGAACGCGGCGGCGCCGCCGGCGACGAGCGTGGCGGAGACGAGGCCGCCGGCGAGGGCGGCGGTGAAGCGGCCGCCGCGGCGGGTGGGCGGCGGAGGGGGAGGGGAGGCCGGGGATGGCGCCGGGGCGGCGGCGTCCTCGGGCTCCGGCACGCGCACGCGGCGACCCTCGGTCGTGTCGCCGTGCAGCCAGAGGAGCGGATCGGTCATGGACGCAGCGTGCGGGCCCGCGCGTCAGCTCCGGATAAGCCGCGCGGCGCCGTTGATCCGGGCTTGAGGTTCCGCGGAGCCGGGCTTGAGGCTGCGGGCGCACGGTGCTGCCATGACCGAGACCGTCGACGGGTTCTCCACCTTCCTGGCCGGCATCGGCCGGACGCCGCTCCTGACGCCCGCGGACGAGCGCGAGCTCGCCCGGCGCGTGGAGCGCGGCGACCTCGAAGCCAAGAACCGCATGGTGGAGGCGAACCTCCGCCTGGTCGTCCACGTCGCCAAGCGCTACGTCCACGAGCACCACGGCCTGACGCTGCCGGACCTGATCCAGGAGGGCACGATCGGGCTGGTCCGTGCCGTCGAGAAGTTCGACTGGCGCAAGGGCCACCGCTTCTCGACGTACGCGACGATCTGGATCCGGCAGTCGATCGGCCGCGCGATCAGCGACAAGGGCGCGGTCATCCGGCTCCCCGTGCACATCGGCCAGCGCCTGCGGGCGCTCGACCGCGCGGAGCGGCGGCTGACCGCCGCGCTCGGCCGCGCGCCGGCGGTCGCCGAGCTGGCCGACGCGCTCGGCTGCCCGCCCGAGGCGGTCGCGCACGACCGCGAGCTGCGGCGCGCGACGGTCTCGCTCCAGGAGCCCGTCGGGGACGAGGACGGCATCGAGCTGGGCGAGCTGCTCGCCGACGACGCCGGGTCCGCGCCCGACGCCCGCACCGAGGCGGTGCTGCTGGCCGCCGGGATGCGCCGCGCGCTGGTCGTGCTCCCGCCCCGCGAGCGCGCGGTGATCGAGGCGCGGTACGGCCTCGGCCCGGGCGGGGCCGCCACGGTCGCCGAGACCGCGCGGCGGCTGCGGCTCCGCCTGAGTCAGGTCCGCCACCTCGAGGAGCTCGCGCTGCGCCGGCTGCGCGCCGCGCCCGAGACCGCCGCGCTCGTCGCCGCTTGATCTCCGCCTCAGGTTCCGCGACCAACCTGGCTCTCATGACGCGCATCGAGTTCATCCAGGAGCGGACGCCCGACGGGTCGGTCGTTCTCCGCGCCGTCGTCCTGCGCCCGGTCGACCGGCTCCGCCGGTTCCTGCGCCGGCTCACCCGCGGCGCCTGATAGACAGCGGCGGGTGCCGCGCTTCGTCGTCCAGCTCCACGACGCGACGACGCTGCACTTCGACCTGCGGCTCGAGCTCGGGGGCGTGCTCCGATCATGGGCGGTGCCGAAGGGCCCGTCGCTCGATCCCGGCGTGCGGCGTCTCGCGATGCAGGTGCCCGACCACTCGATCGCGGCCGGCGACTTCGAGGGCGTGCACGCCGAGTCCACGCGCGGCACGGGCGCCGTGATCGTGTGGGACGAGGGGGAGTTCGAGCTGGTGCGCGAGGAGCCCGATCACCTGGTCGTCGAGCTGCGCGGGCACAAGCTGCGCGGCGGCTTCGCGCTGACGCGCACCGGCGAGCGGCAGTGGGTGCTCGTCAAGATGGTGGACGCCGTCGCGCGGCGCGGCTCAGACGTCGTGGGCGAGCAGCCGCGCAGCGTTCGGAGCGGCCGGACGTGGCAGGAGCAGGCGGCGCGCGGCTGAGCGGGTCCGCCGTCGCCGCCAGCGCCGTCCGCTGCGGCGGCGGGACTCGCGCCACTGCGCGATTGTCATGTCCGCCGGGATGTCCGCGGCCTCGAGCAAGATCGACTGCGCGAACGTCGCCGGGTTGAGATGGGTGGCCATGGTCGCGAGCCTCTTCCGTCGGCGGCGCGGCGGCCAGCCCCCACAGGGTGGAGGCCGGCCCCCCGCGCCTCACGCGGCCGATCGCCGACGTGTTCACGTCGGCGCCCGAGCCGATCGCCGCGAACACGTGCCGGCGCGTCGGGCTGTAGCTCTCGGGCAGCTTGAAGATGACGCTCCCCGAGGGGCACTGGGGACCCGTGCCAGGCCGCCGGCGGGACCGGCCGCGCCGTGCTGGGCGCCGGGGACCTGGCCGGCCTTGAAGTCCTTCGCGGTCAGGGACCCGTCGCGGACGTCGGCGCTGGTGATCGTCCCGTCCTTGATCGGCTTGCCGGTCACGAGTTTGATGGTCGAAGTGGTGGCGTCGGCAACGAGCGCCGGCCCGCCGACGGCCGCGAAGAGAGCGCGACCGCAGAGCGCGCCTCTGCTGCATGGGAATTCGAGATACGCATGTCCCCGAGCGTGCCGGCGCGGCCCGTTCCGGGCATCGGGAGGTCCCCCGATCGAGAGGCGTCGACTACTCGGCGAGCTCGACGAATCGGCAGAGCGCGTTGACGAGCCGCATCTGATCCACCGAGTTGCAGCGGGTCTCGAGTAGCTGGGGCGCGCACGCGACGGCCGCGAGGCACTGCGCGCGCGAGACCGCGACGTTGAGCCGGTTGCGGCTGAACAGGAACTCCATCCCGCGTGGGACGTCCTCGGCGCTCGAGCTCGTCATGGAGAAGAACACGACTGGAGCCTCCTGCCCCTGGAACTTGTCGACCGTCCCGATCCGCGCGGCATCGCCCAGCGCACGGCGCAGCTCGCGCACTTGGGCGTTGTAGGGCGCGACGACCAGCACGTCGTCCCACGTCAGCGGCCGCACCTCGCCGTCGTAGTCCGTCACCGTTCCGCCGTCCAGCAGCCGCTCGATCTCCGCGCCGATGGCGGCGGCCTCCTCGGGCGACGTCTGCCGGTTGCCCTCGTGGGGCACGGCGAGCCAGCGGCAGCCGGTGCCCGACAGTCCGCGCGCGTCGATCCGCCGTTGCGCACAGCGCTCCACCGCGCGCAAGCGGTCGTCGTACATCGTCTCGGACACGAACCGGCAGACGTCCGGGTGCATCCGCCACGTCCGGTCCAGGAACACCCCGCGGTCGGGCGGGATCGTGGCGTCCTCGCCGAGCAGGTGCTCGAGCACCGACGCGCCGGCGCCCTCCGGGTGCGTGCCCTGGAAGACCTGCCCGAGCTGCTGCGGATCGCCGAGCAGCACGACGCTGCTCGCCGCCTGCGCCATCGCGAGCGCGTCGGCGAGCGCGACCTGGCCGGCCTCGTCGACGAACAGCACGTCGACCGCGGCCTCCATGCCCGCGCGCGCCCACAGCCACGCGGTGCCGGCCAGCACCTGCAGTTCCGGGTCGGGGTGCTCGAACTGGCTCGCGTCGTCCGACGAGGCGAAGCACGGACCCTCGTAGCGCGACTCCTCGTTGCCTCCCGAGCTCTTCTTCAGCCCGCGGAGCCGCACACGTTCCTCCTGGGCCACGGCCTCGACCTCGCGGAGCAGGTTGTGGATCGCCTTGTGCGACGTCGCCGCCACGCCGGCCCGACGGCCGCGGCGCACGAGGTCGACGATGAGGCGCGCGCCCGTATAGGTCTTCCCGGCGCCCGGTGGACCCTGGATGAAGAGGACCGAGGCGTCGAGCGCCGCGACCTCGTCGTTCAGCGTGTCGGCGGGGCCGGCGAAGCGCGGCGGCGCGGCGCGAAGCAACTCGCAGCTCGCGTCGAGGCGACCCGTGCGCTGGGTGCCGTCGGCGATGACGCGCTCGGCCAGGAGCGCGAGCGCCTGGTGCTGCACGTCGGTGTCGTACGGGCGACCGGGGACGATCGCGCGCGGCAACCGCTGCCCATCCGCCCGCATCGCGCGGCTGATCCAGACGAGGCCGGCCGCATCGTCCACCTCCACGACGTTGACCGCGCGCTCACCCTCCGGGTCCAGCGCGGTTCCGGGCCGGATCTTGTGCTGCTGCGGCGGGAAGCGCAGCGGATAGACATACGACTGCCGTTCCTGTCGGCGCGGGACGTCCTCCGCGAGGTTCAGCGCTCCGATCGCCTCACCGTCCTCGTCAGCGAGCTCCTGCGGCGCTCTGGTCAGCCGGTCGAAGTACTCCCACCACTGCGGCTTCTGCTCGCGCCGGTGGTACTCGACCAACTCCGCGAGCAACCGCCGTTCGGCGTCGGGCGCACCGGCCAGCAGCCCGGCGCGCAGCCGCTCGCGCTGCTCCGCGCGTGCGAGCGCCGCCTCGCTGGGCGCGCGTGCGGGGATCGTCTCGCGGTTCGGGAGGACCGCATCGAACGTCGCCGCGGCTTCGTCGCGCAGCTCGAGCAGCCAGTCGCGCAGCCCGCGCGTGGAGCGGCAGTCGTCCGCGTTGTAGGCAGTGATCGCGTCGAGCTTGGCCTCGTCGCCCGACTCCAGGTACTCCTGGTAGGCGAGGATCGAGCCGCCCGCCTCGGTCACGTCGGCGTCGCGCTCCATCGGGTGGAAGCGCTCGATCCGCTTGAGCGAGTAGCTCTCCTCGCCGACGCGCAGAGCCTGGCGGACGATCGCGTAGAGGTCGACGAACACGCCGCGGCGCAGCAGCTCGTCGACCTCGTTCTCGCGCGTGCCGTACTTGCTCATCAGGCGCTTGAGCGCGGTCGGCTCGTAGTGGTTGTAGTGGTAGACGTGCATCGCCGGGTCGGCGGTGAGTCGGGCGCTCACCTCGTCCACCCACGCCGCCAACGCAGCGCGCTCCTCGTCCTCGTCGTGCGCCCACAGCCGTCGATAGCCGTCGCGGTCGAGCGAGCCGAACAGGTACTCGAGCCCGTCCTGGCCCCACCACGGGTCGCCCTCGATGTCGAAGAACACGTCGCCGCCCGACGACGCCGGGAGCCGGAAGAACCCGCGGCCATCCTCGAGGGGGAGGAGCTGCCGGCGCGGCTCGCCGGTATCGCGCGACTCGATCTGCAGGCGCGCCTGGAGTTGGAGGTCCGCCAGCGTCCGCGAGCCGATGCGTGGCACGCGCAGGTCGGAGGGCGACCGGGCGAGCGCGCGCACCGTCGGCACGCCGGCGTCCTCGAGCCGTATCGATTGACCGCGCGACAGCGAGGCGACCAGCGACAGATGATCGTCCGCCCGCCGCTTGTCGCGGCAGTGCGCCCACCAGTCGCAGTACTCGCAGTGAGCGACCGGGTACGGGTATGGCGGCGCCTCGCCGTCGCCGACGAACGCGAGGAACCGCTCGCGCACTCGGCGGACGTAGGCGCTGAAGTCGCCGTAGCGGAAGCTCCGCAGCTCCTCGGCTCCGAGTACGACGTGCATGCGGGTGGGCATCCGCCCCTGCACGCGCGCGATCTGCTCGGTGTAGAACGCGAGCTGGAGGACGAAGTACGGCTTCGGATGCGCTGCGAGCTTCGCGTCGACCGCCTGGTACGACCACGCGCCCAGCGCCGACGGCTCCTCGATCCGCACCACGAAGTCGGCGACCCCGGACCAGCCGCCGTCCGCGAACGCCGCCTGGTAGATCGCCTGCGCACCGTCGCGCATCAGCGCCGCCGTCCGCTCGACGCGGACGCCGTAGGGCGCGTCTTCGGCCACCGCTGCGACGTCGCCGAGCGTCGCGAGGTACGCCTGCTCGTGCGCACGCCCCTTCGCGGCGATCAGGTCGGCGCCAGGCCGCGACGGCGTGCGCAGCGAGAGCTCCCCGCGCGAGCGCGCGAGATCGAGCGCGCTCAGGTGCCGGCAGGCGAGGAAGTTGTTGAGATCGGTCGGGGAGACGCCGAGCTCGCCGTCACGGATGCGCATCGTGATCAGGTCGCTTGGACCGCGTCGGCCTTCACGGGGTCGCTCAGGAAGTCGTCGCGCGTCTCCGTCAGGTCGATGCGCACGTTGTGTCCGTGGTTCTGCAGGAGGTGCAGCAGGTTCGCGCCATCGACCAACGTGAGCGGCTTGTCCTTCGAGAACTCCCGCGCACCTGCGCCGAAGTGGCTGGTCGTGACGAGGATCCCCTTGCCGGCTCCTTCATTGATCATGGTCCCGTATAGCTCGCGGACGGCAGCTACGGGAACGGCTCCCCGGTAACGCTTCGCCTGGATCACGATCTTCCC
>DATHJG010000948.1:0-9984 GCA_035489875.1 Solirubrobacteraceae bacterium
AGCTCGACCGCAGCCAGGCGCAGCGCGAGCCCGGCCATCTCGTGCAGGCGCCGCGCCGCGGTGGGCGCCATCGTGATCCGATCCTCGATGCCCTCCGCGATCGCGCTCGTGGGCTGCTCGAGCGTCACGGGCTGCGCGAGCAGGCGCGCCTCGCCGGCAAGGCTCGCCGCGCCCTGGCCGAGGTTCCCGAGCCCATCCTCGGGCAGCGCGGCGTCCTCGCGCAGGCCGGTGGAGAGGCCGGTGTGGCGCGCCGTGAGGAGCTTCTGGACCCGCTCGCTCGCGATCGTGACCGCCTGGGCGAGCCCGAGCCGCGCGTAGTCGAGCGCGATCGCGACCGGCGCGATGTCGTGGTTGCCGTTCGAGATCGCGCGGTCCTCGTCGAGCACCACGAGCGGGCTGTCGCCCGACGACGCGAGCTCCACGCGGAGTTGCGCCTCGCACTCGGCGAGCGCCTGGCGGGCGGCTCCGTGCGTCTGCGGGACGACCTTGAACGCGAGCGGATCCTGGATCGCGCGCGGCGCCCGCGCGCCGCCGAGCAGCGCGCCGTCGCGCAGCAGCAGGCGCAGGCGGCCGAGCGTCTCGATCGCGCCGCCGTGTGGCCGCACGGCGCCGACGGCGGGATGGATCGCGTCGACGTTGCACAGCATCGCCTCGAACGACGTCGCCGCGGCGACGTCGAGCGCCCGCAGCGCGCGCTGGGCGCGCTCGAGCGCCAGGCAGGCGATGCCGACCGAGAACGCGTTGCTGTTGACGATCGCATGGGCCTCGCGCGGCCCGAGCGTGACCGGCTCGTAGCCGCTCGCGGCGAGCGCCTCGCCGTCGTCGCCCTGGCCGATCAGCGCGAGTCCGATCTCCGCCATCTGGCTCAGGTCGGCCTGCCCGATCGAGCCGACCATGTGCACGCGCGGCGGCTCGGGCGCGTCGAGCGCGCGGCAGTACGCCTCGGCGACCGCCGGTCGCACGCCGCCGGCGCCGACGGCGAGGCCGGCGGCGCGGACGACCATCGCCGCGCGCACGAACTCGGCCGGCGCGAGCTCGCCGTGGCCGGCGACGTGGGCGCGCAGCAGCAGCCGCTGGAACGCCTCCTGCGCGTCCGGCGCGATCCGCACCTCCTTCATCGCGCCGACGCCGGTCGTCAGCCCGTAGATCGGCTCGTCGCGCTCGAGCAGCCGCTCGAGCACCGCGCGCGAGGCGTCCATGCGCTCCCGCGCGGACGGGCCCAGCGCGACGCGCCGGCCGCGGGCGACGTCGCAGACGTCGGCCGGCAGCAGCGGGCCGTCCCCGAGCACGAGCGTCACGCGGCCGGCTCCCGGCGCGCGCCGCCCAGCAGCGTGAGGATCGCGTCGCGCTGCTCGGCGAGGCGGCGCGCGGCGCCCGGACGGTAGGTCCCGCGCAGCCCGCTGCCGCCCTCCGCGCCGGTCGCTCCCTGCCCGCGCAGCTCGCGCAGCAGCGCCGGCACCGCCGTCGAGCGCGACAGCACGGGGAAGAGCTGCGCGGCGACCGCCTCGTGCACCGCGAGCCCCGCCGCGTCCATGCTCGCGAACGGGCCGATCGCGGCCCAGCGGGCGCCGAGCCCGGCGACCACCGCCCGGTCGACGTCCTCGACGTCGCACACGCCCGACTCCACGAGCGCGTACGCCTCGCGCAGGAGCGCGTACTGCAGCCGGTTCGCGACGAAGCCCGGCACCTCGCGCCGCACGGCGACGGGCTCCTTGCCGATCGTCCGCGACAGCGCGAGCAGGCGCTCGACGACGGCCGGCTCCGTCCGCGGCGCCGCCACGACCTCGACCAGCGGGACGAGCTCGGCGGGGTTGAACCAGTGCCAGGCGGCGAAGCGCTCCGGGCGGGCGAGCGCCTCGCCGAGCGCCGACAGGGAGAGCGACGACGTGTTGGTGGTGAGGATGCCGTCGTCGGCGAGGAGCCCCTCGGCGCGGGCGAGCACCTCGCGCTTGGCCTCCAGCTCCTCGGCGACCGACTCGACGGCCAGCCCGAACGGCGGCTCCAGCTCGCCCACCGACGCGTGGACGCGCACCGTGGCGCCGCGCGCGCCGATCCGCGCGCTGCGGGCGCGGATCTCGGCCTCGGCCGGCGCGACGACCTCGCGCCGCCGGACGAGCACGTCGGTGTGGATGCCGGACGCCGTGAGCTGCGCGGCGATCCCGCGCGCCATGACACCGCCGCCGACGACCAGCGCGCGCGTCGCGCTCATCCCCAGAAGCGCTGCTCGTCGAGGTAGGCGAGCAGGATCCGGCCGGCGCCGCCCACGTGGTCGCTCATCGCCCGCCGCGCCTGTGCGGGACGGCGGGCGCGCAGCGCCGCTGCGATCCGCTCGTGCTCGCCGACGTTCATCGCGTGCATGGTCTCGGGGTCGTCCGCGATCGCGCGCCAGACGGAGTCGCGCGGGAAGAAGTCCTGCAGGTCGCGGATCGTCGCGTGCAGCCGCGCGTTGCGCGCCGCGCGGTGGATGGCGCCGTGGAACGCCCCGTTGGCGTCCGCGACCGCGGTGTCGAAGCTGGCCTCGTCGAGCCGGGCCCCCTCGATCGCCGCCGCCAGCCGCTCCTGCGCGGCGTCGAGCTGGCCCAGCTCCTCGTCGGAGGCGCGGGCGCACGCCAGCTCGCATGCGAGCCCCTCGAGGTCGGCGCGCAGCTCGTACACCTCGATCAGCTCGGTCCGCGCCGGCGTGCGCACGACCGCGCCGCGGTTGGGCGACAGCTCGACGAGGCCGGTCGCCTGCAGCTTGCGGAGCGCCTCGCGGATCGGCGTGCGGCTGACGCCGAAGCGGGCCGCGAGCTGCTCGTGCGGGAGCGGCGCGCCCAGCGCAAGGCGCCCCTCGAGGATGTCGGCCCGGAGCCGGTAGGCGATCTCGTCCGCGAGCCCGACGACGGTCAGCGGCTCGGGTGTGACGGCTGGCACTGACACGGCCGAAAGTCTATGTTGGATCCATGGATGCAATCAAGCCCGCGGCGGCTCGGGTCGGCGTGCCGGCCCCGCGCGGGCTCGAGCTGACCTGTCGCGGCTGGGAGCAGGAGGGTGTGCTGCGCTGCTTCCTGAACACGCTGGACCCAGCGGTCGCCGAGGACTCCGCCCGGCTGGTGGTGTACGGCGGGCGCGGGCGCGCCGCCCGCTCGTGGGCCGCCTACGACGCGATCCGCGCCGCGCTCGAGCGGCTCGGCGACGACGAGACGCTGATCGTGCAGTCCGGCAAGCCGGTCGCCGTGCTGCCGACGCATCGCGACGCGCCGCGGGTGCTCATCTCGACCGCGATGCTCGTGCCCGCCTGGTCGGGCGACGACGAGTTCCGCCGGCTCGAGGAGGCGGGGCTGACGATGTTCGGCCAGATGACGGCCGGGTCGTGGTTCTACATCGGGACCCAGGGCATCCTCGGCTTCACGCACGAGACGTTCGCCGCCGTGGCGCGGCGCCACTTCGACGGCAGCCTCGCCGGCCGCCGCGTGGTCAGCGCGGGCCTCGGCGGCATGGGCGGCGCGCAGGGCCTGGCGATCGCCAACCTCGGCGGCCGCGCGCTGCTGGTCGAGGTCGACGCCGAGCGCGCCCGCCGGCGGCTCGCCGGCGGCTGGGTCGACCGCATCGCGCCGGACTACCAGACGGCGGTGGCCGACCTGACCGGATCCGACGAGCCGGCGGCGATCGCCCTCGTCGGCAACGCGGCCGACGTGCTGCCGCGGCTCGTGCGCGACCGGGTCCCGATCGACGTCGCCACCGACCAGACCCCCGCCCATGACATCGTCGCGGGCTACGTCCCGCTGGGCTACTCGACCACCGCCGATGCCTCGAGCGCGGCGTACCGGGCGGCCGTCGAGCGCTCGCTGCGCGATCACGGCGACGCGCTCGTGGCGCTGCACGAGCGCGGCGCGATCGTGTTCGAGTACGGCAACAGCCTGCGCGCCCGCGCCGCCGAGGCGGGGTCCGCGCGCGCCGCGGAGCTGCCCGGCTTCGTGGCTGAGTACGTGCGCCCGATCTTCGCGCGCGGCGTCGGGCCCTACCGCTGGGTGTGCCTGAGCGGCGACCCCGCGGACCTGCGCCGCAGCGAGGAGGCGGTGCTCGAGGTGGTCGGGACGGCCTCGCTGGAGCGCTGGTTCGAGCTGGCTCGGGCGCGCGTGGCGCCGCAGGGCCTCCCCGCGCGCATCTGCTGGCTCGGGCTGGGCCAGCGCGACGCCGTCGGCCTGCGGCTCAACGAGCTCGTGCGGCGCGGCGAGATCGGACCGCTCGCCCTCGGGCGCGATCACATGGACCCCGCCTCCGTCGCGTCGCCGTCACGCGAGACCGAGGCCATGCGCGACGGCAGCGACGCGATCGCCGACTGGCCGATCCTCGGCGCGCTGCTCAACGCGGCGCAGGGCGCCACCTGGGTCTCGGTGGGCAGCGGCGGCGGCGTCGGCGTCGGGCGCAGCATCCACAGCTCGCTCACCGTCGTCGCCGACGGGACCGACCTGGCCGAGCGCAAGATCCGGCGCGCCTTCTTCACCGACCCGGCGCTCGGCGTCGTCCGGTACGCCGACGCCGGCTATCCGGAGGCGCTGGAGCAGGCAGAGGCGGCCGGGCTGGACGTGCCCGCGTGTTAGGAGACCCTTGCCGACCCTGTGCGACCCATGCTGGTCGGGGGCGGGCTCGGCGAACGTCAACTGCGGCGGTGAGAGCGAGAGTCCGGTACCGCGGCGATCCCTTGGGGACAGCGATCGACGTTGACGGCACGCGGCTCGCGGCCCGGCGCCCCGCCGGACCCCTCGTTCGCGAACGTCAACACCAGCATTGCGGGGTGGGTCCGGGGAGGGTGCATAACGTCGCAATCCGCGCCCGCTCACCAACCCGTGCGACGTTGTGCCGGCCATAGCGTGCACAACGTCGCACCGATCCCGAACTCGCGCCCGATTTCGACGTTATGCGCGTTGAAGCGCGCTCGAACTCGCTCCCTCGATGCCCGCCGTTGACGTTCGCCGGCGTCACCTGACGCGCCAGCAGCCGCCCCTCGTCGACGGGCTTGCCGCCCTCGAGCGTGAGCGCGCGGGCCAGCTCGCCGGCGCGCTCGAGGACGAGCTCGTACGCCCGCCGCAGCGGCGCGGCGCGCTCGTCCGGCGACAGCGCGGACCACGCCGGGTACGCGGCGTGCGCGGCCGCGACGGCCTCGCGGACCTGGTCGGCCGAGGCCGCGGCCACCTCACCGACAGGTGCGCCGGTGGCGGGATCGTCGACGGTCAGACGGCCCGCGCCGGCGCGCCATGCGCCGTCGATGTAGAGGCCCGACGCCGCGCGGATGCTCCGTTCAGGGATGATGGTCGCGTGGTCCACGACTCCGTGAGCAGTCAATCACACGCATTGACTTCCTTTGGACGAATTGGGATAAAGCACGCGCGGTCGACCGGATGAGATCGCACGACCTTGAGGAGGGTCCGTGATGGATGAGATGGGGCGACGGGTCGATGCGATCCGCTACCGCAGCACCGAGATGGAGAACCATCTCATCGAGACGTACGTCGCCGGGCGGGTGAGCCGGCGCGAGTTCATGCGCCGCGGCACCGTGCTCGGGATGTCGCTGTCCTCGCTCGGCTTCCTCGCGAGCGCCTGCGGATCGGGCGACAAGGGCGGCGGCACCACGACGACCGGCGCCTCCCAGCAGACCGCGACGGTGAAGCCGGGCGGCACCGTCAAGGTCGGCATCGTCTCGCCCGCCGGCGCGATCGATCCGATCACGGTCGCCGACGAGGGCGGCCTCGCCGTGCTCGGCCAGGCGGGCGAGTACCTCGTCTGGTCCGACGCCAAGCTCAACGCCCAGCCGCGGCTGGCCGAGAGCTGGACGCCGAACGCGGACGCGTCGGTCTGGACGTTCAAGATCCGCCAGGGCGTGAAGTTCCACGACGGCACCCCGATGACCGCGGAGGACGTCGCGGCGACGATCAACCGGCTGTCGGACCCGAAGAGCGGGTCTGCCGCCCTGTCGGCGTTCAGCGGCGTGCTGTCGAAGGGCAGCGCCAAGGCCACCGACCCGACGACCGTCGAGTTCACGCTCGACGCCCCGAACGGGAACTTCCCGTACCTCCTCAGCTCGGACAACTACAACACGATCATCCTCCCGAAGAACTACGACGGCGGCTACGAGAAGACCCAGAACGGCACCGGCCCGTTCAAGCTCGAGAAGTACACGCAGGGCCAGGGCGCCACGTACGTGAAGAACCCCGACTACTGGGACACCGAGCGCAAGCCGAACCCGGATAGCACCGAGCTGCGGTTCTACGGCAAGGAGCCGGCGCAGATCGTGGCGGTCCAGAGCGGCGAGGTCGACTCGCTGAGCCACTTCTCCGCCACCGGCGGCCGGGCGCTGCTCACGGACGCGAACATCCAGGTCATCGCCAACAAGTCCTCGGTGCACCGCCAGATGCACATGCGGACCGACAAGGAGCCGTTCACCGACAAGCGCGTGCGGCAGGCGCTCGCGCTGCTCGTCGACCGCACGGGCCTCGTCGACGGCCTGTTCAAGGGGAAGGCGCAGCTCGGCAACGACAGCCCGTTCGCGCCGGTCTACAAGTACACCGACACGTCGGTCGCGCAGCGCCAGCGGGACGTCGAGCAGGCCAAGCAGCTGCTGTCGGACGCCGGCAAGGCCGACGGCTTCTCCGTCACGCTCGACACCTGGGACGGCTTCGAGATCCCGGACCTCGCCCAGCTCGTCCAGAGCAACGCGAAGGAGGCCGGCATCGACATCAAGCTCAACATCACCGACGCCGGCGTGTACTACGGGGACGCCGTCTTCGGCAAGTCGCCGTGGCTGGACTCCACGCTCGGCATCACGGACTACGGCCACCGCGGCGTGGTCAACGTGTTCCTCGGCGCGCCGCTGCTGAGCAAGGGCACGTGGAACAGCGCGCACTTCAAGAACCCGCAGTACGACGCGCTCGTCAAGGATTTCACCGCCCAGACCGACATCGACGCCCAGATGAAGGTGGCAGGGCAGATCCAGACGCTGCTGCTCGACGAGACGCCGCTGGTCATCCCGTACTTCTACGACTTCCTCACGGCCGTGCGGAAGGGCTACGCCGGGGTCGAGACGACGGCGATGGGGCACGTCCAGCTCACCGGAGCGGGCCAGACCTGAGCCGAGCGGGAAGCCGACGACGGGTTAGCCGAGGAGGCGTTCGAGCATCGCGAGATTCCTGGTCAAGCGGATCCTGCTGGGTCTCGTCACGCTCTGGGTGCTGAGCATCATCATCTTCCTGATGGCGCAGGTGCTGCCCGGCGACGTGGCCCGGCGGATCCTCGGCCCGTTTGCCGACCAGCGCGCCGTCGACGTGCTCAACCACGAGCTGGGCACCGACCGCAGCCTGCTCACGCAGTACCTCGACTGGATCGGCGGCGTCCTGACCGGCGACCTCGGCGAGTCGCAGTCGCTGCGGCGGCCGGTCAGCGAGGTGCTCTGGCCGGCGCTGCAGAACTCCGCGAAGCTCGCCGTGCTCGCCTTCGTGATCGTCGTGCCGCTCGCCGTCCTCGGCGGTGTGACCGCGGCGCGCCACGAGGGCCGGCTGCGCGACCGCATCATCTCGATCGGCGGGCTCTCGGCCACCGCGATCCCGGAGTTCGTCTGGGCGGTCACGTTGCTGATCGTCTTCTCGCTCGGGCTCGGCTTGTTCCCCTCGACGGCGCAGTTCCCCGATGGCGCCGGTCCGCTGACGCAGCTCGAGTACCTGATCCTGCCCGCGCTCTGCCTGGTGTTCGTGCTGTTCGGCTACATCGCCCGGATGGCGCGGGCCGGCACGATCGAGGCACTGGACGCGGACTACACACGCACGGCGGTGATCAAGGGGCTGCCGGAGCGCACGGTCATCCGGCGGCATGTGCTGCGCAACTCGCTGCTGCCGACGATCGCGGTCGTCGCAACCCAGATCGGCTATCTGTTCGGCGGCCTCGTGGTCGTCGAGTTCATCTTCAACTACAACGGGCTTGGGCAGCTGCTCTTCCGCGCGGCGCAGACGAAGGACTTCCCCCTGCTGCAGAGCTCCGTGCTGCTGATCGGCGTCGTCTACCTCGTGGCGACGCTCGTCGCGGACATCCTGTACTCCGTGCTCAACCCCCGCGTCCGATTGGGGAGCGCCGAATGAGCGTGCCCGGCCAGCCACTCAGCTCCGCCTTCGACGAGGCGCTCGCGGGCACGCCGGCGGCCGCCGGACCGGTGCGCGACAAGGGCGGCTCGGCGCGCCGCGAGCAGTTCGCGCGGCTCCGGCGCTCCAAGACGTTCATCGCCGGCGCAGCCATCATCGGCTTCTGGGTCCTCTGCGCGATCTTCGGCTCGCTGGTGGTCCAGGACCCGCTGGCGGCGAACCCGATCGGAGACCTGCAGGCGCCGTCGGTCGACCACCTGTTCGGCACGGACCGCCTCGGGCGCGACGTCTTCGCGCGCGTGATCGTCGGCGCGCAGGGCATCCTGATCACGGCGCCCCTGGCCACCGTGCTGGGCACCGTGCTGGGCACCGTGCTGGGTCTCGTCACCGGCTACTTCCGCGGAGCCGTCGACGACGTGCTGAGCCGCATCATCGACGCCTTCCTCGCGCTGCCGGTGACGATCGTCGGCATGCTGGCGATCGTCGCGCTCGGCCCGTCGAAGCTGACCGTGATCTGCGTCGTCGGCCTCGTCTTCGCGCCGATCATCGCGCGCACGGTCCGCGCGGCGGTCCTCGGCGAGCGCGAGATGGACTACGTCGCGGCTGCCCGCCTGCGCAACGAGCGCACGTCCTACGTGCTGTTCGCCGAGATCCTGCCCAACGTGATGGGCCCGGTGATGGTCGAGTTCACGGTGCGCCTCGGCTACGCGGTGTTCGCGATCGCGACGCTCTCGTTCCTCGGGTTCGGCATCCAGCCGCCCGCTCCTGACTGGGGGTTGCAGGTGGCCGAGCACTACGGCCTGATCAACGGCGGCTTCTGGTGGGCCGTCCTGTTCCCGGCGGCGGCCATCACCTCGCTGGTGATCGCCGTCAACCTCGTGGCTGACGGCGTGACACAGGCGTTCGAGCGATGAGCGCCGCCGCGCCTCCGCTCGCCGCGCCTGCGCTGGCGCTGCGCGACCTCGAGGTCGAGTACCGCGTCCGCGGCGTCTGGAAGCAGGTGCTGCGCGGCGTGTCGTTCTCGATCGCCGACGGCGAGTCGTACGGGCTCGTGGGCGAGTCCGGCTGCGGCAAGTCGACCGCCGCGTACGCCGTCGTGAACTACCTCCCGCGCAACGGCCGCATCTCCGGTGGTTCGATCGAGGTGGCCGGCGCCGACCTGGCGGACATGTCCGAGCGCGACGTGCGGCGCATGCGCGCCGAGCGCGTGGGCATGGTCTACCAGAACCCCGGCGGGGCGCTGAACCCGACGATTCGCGTCGGCGACCAGGTGGCCGAGGTCTACACGCTTGCCGGCACGGAGGAGAAGCTGGCCCACGAACGCGTCGAAGGGATCCTCGCCAAGGTCCAGATCGCCGACCCCGGGAGTGTCATGCGGCGCTACCCGCACCAGCTCTCGGGCGGCATGCAGCAGCGCGTCGTGATCGCCATGGCGCTCGCCAAGGACCCCACGCTGCTCGTCCTCGACGAGCCCACGACCGGCCTGGACGCGACCGTGGAGGCCGAGGTGCTCGACCTCGTCGCCGCGCTGCGCCAGGAGTTCGGCACGAGCGTGCTGTTCATCAGCCACAACCTCGACGTGATCACGCGGATGTGCGACCGCGTCGGCGTGCTGTACGCGGGGCAGCTCGTCGAGGAGGGCCCGGTCGACGCCGTCTTCAACGACCCGCGCCACCCGTACGCCGTCGGCCTGCTGCGCTGCATCCCGCGCGGCGGGGTGCGCAAGGACCGCGAGCGGCTCGACACGATCCCGGGCTTCCCGCCGCCCCTGGGCGCCGAGCTGCCCACGTGCGTCTACGTGGACCGCTGCGCGCTGGCCCAGGACATCTGCAGCAAGGAGGCGCCGCCGTTCCACGACCTCGGCTCCGGGCGCCAC
>DATHJG010000949.1:0-3331 GCA_035489875.1 Solirubrobacteraceae bacterium
GTAGCCGCGCACGGACACCGGGCGGCGCGGCTTGACCGTGTAGACGTGGGAGTCGGCGAGGATCTCGGTGAGCTCGCGGTCGATGAGCACGGTGCCTGGCCGGGCGACCGACGTCAGCCGGCTGGCGATGTTCACCACCGAGCCGTAGACGTCGCCGAACCGGCTGAGCACCCGCCCGAACGCGAGCCCGGCGCGCAGCGGGGGCAGTCCCTCCGCGGCGTCGGCGTGCTCGATGAGCCGCAGCGCGATCTCCGCGGCGTCGGTGGGGGAGTCGGCGACGTACAACACCTCGTCGCCGAGCATCTTGACGATCCGGCCGTGGTTGTCCGCCACGATCTCCGCGGCGAGCGCGTCGAAGCGGTCCACAACGGACACCAGCTCCGCCTCCGAGGAACGGCGAGTGAGCGTGGTGAAGCCGACCATGTCCGCGAACCCGACGGCCTGGTGCCGCTCGTCGAGCTCCTCATCCGGGGCGGCGAGCATCCGCACCGAGTACGCGGCGAGATGCCGGCGCCAGACGAAGTCCTGCAGCTCTTCGATCTCCGGCACCAGGTGCTCGACGAACCGCGCCAGCTGTCGCTCGTCGGCGATCAGCTCCGGGTTGGCGGCCACCACCTCGCGGATCATGTGCACCTGCGACTCGGCGAGGCGCGACATGTGCTGACCGATCATCCGCGCACTCGACACGGCGACCGCCGGATCGACGATGCCGCCCTGGATGAGCTCGTTCGCGATGCGCAGCGCTCGCACGTCGCCGTCGGTGAACATCGCCGCGTCCTCCGCGGCGGTGGCGAAACCCAGCGCGCGCCACAGGTCCCGAGCGCGCTCGGCGGGAACTCCGGACCGCTCGGCGACCTCCGCGCGGGTGTACCTGCGCTCGCCCCCGAGCAGAATCCGCTCGACACGCTGCTGCTGCGCCTCGAGAGGCTCAGTCATGACGTCGCCGTTGATGATTCGCTCCGCAGGCTCCGCTCATGTTGTGTGCACGATCAACACGTCGACCTTGGACTTGCGGGCCGCCTCGGCCGGCACGGAGCCGAGGATGCGGCCGGCGAGGGTGTTCAGTCCGCGGTTGCCGACCACGAGCAGGTCGGCCGAGCGCTCGGCGACGACCTTGGCCAGCGTCGTCACCGGCTCGCCGTCGACCACTACGGTGTCGATCTTCGTGGCGCCGGCCCGGCGGGCCCGGTCCGCCGCCTCGCGAACGGAGTGCTCGGCCGGGGTCGAGCCGACGACCTGGTAGGCGGCGTCGCCGAGCTGGTCCTGGGCCCGCTCGACGTCGGCCTGGCTGGCCGGGTGGTACGCGCACGCGATGACGAGCGTCGCGTCGGCGTCGGCCGCGAGCCGGGCGGCCCGGTCGACCGCGAGGTACGAGGAGTCCGACCCGTCCGTGCCGACGACCACGGTCTGGTATGCGGCCATGTTTCCTCCAGTGCGTGAAACTACTCGCGGGTAAACCTACCGTGAGCGAAGCTTGCGAGCGAACCTTGGATACGAGGCGGTGGTGGGGCGGATGGACGTCACGGAGATGCTCGCGGTCGCCGTCGGAGAGGCTCGTGCCGGGCTGGCCGAGGGCGGTATCCCGATCGGTGCCGCGCTGTTCGGTCCGGACGGTGAGCTGCTCGGCAGCGGGCACAACCGGCGCGTGCAGGACGACGACGCGTCGATGCACGCGGAGACCGCGGCGTTCCGCAACGCGGGCCGGCGGCGCACCTACCGGGACACGACCATGGTCACCACGCTGTCGCCGTGTTGGTACTGCAGCGGCCTGGTGCGCCAGTTCGGCATCCCACGCGTGGTGGTCGGCGAGACGCGGACGTTCACCGGCGGCCACGACTGGCTTGCCGAACACGGCGTGGCGATCACCATCGCCGACGACCCAACGTGCGTGGTCATGATGACCGACTTCATCGCCGCCCGCCCCGACCTATGGCACGAGGACATCGGCACCTAACCGACAACGCCCCGCGAGTCCATCACTCACGACCCGCGAGTTGTGCTTTCGGTCAGCGGGGGAGGCGCTTGGTCGCCGCGTCCGACGGAACGCCGTCCGGCTCCCACGGCTCCTTCGCGGGGCCGGCCAGTTCGGGGCGCTCGCGCGGGCCGGGGTTCGGGCTCGGCTTGTCGGCGAGCTCCGCCTCTCGCTCCTCCTCCAGCGGCTCGAACGCCGGCGCGGCGTTCTCCAGCTGGGCGTTCGCGTCGGCGACCAGGTCGCGCGCCGAGCGCAGCTGGGTAGCCACCCTCGAGCGCAGCTGGCGCAGTGCCGTGACGCGCTGGGCGGCGTGGTTGATCCGGCGGTTGGACTCCTCGGTCGCCTCCCGGACGCGCCGGTGCGACTCGTCGGTGGCCTCCTGCAGTCGGGCCTTCGACTCGGTGATCGAGTCGTGCCGGCGCCGGTTGGCCTCCTCGGTGGCCTCGCGGACCCGGCGCTCCGCCTCGGACTTGCTCGTCGCCTCCTGCTCGGCCAGCGCGCGCATCGACTCGGTGCGCCGCGAGGCCATCGCGATCTCGAAGTCCTCCTCGACCTGGGCGCGGCGCTGCTCGGACTCCGTGTCCAACCGCGCGCGCTCGGCCGCCGCCTCGGCGAGCTGCTTGGCCGCGTCGATCCGCGCCTTCTCCACCACGCCGACGTGCTCGTCCTCCATCTCCTGGCGGCGGGCCTCCGCGGCGGCGAGCTGCCCCTCGTAGCGCTCGCGCAGCTTCGTCGCCTCGGCCTCCGAGGTGAGCCGGATGTGCTCGGCGTCGGCCTGCGCCTTGGCGCGGTTCTCCTCGCACTCCTCGATGTTGAGGCGCAGCATCCGCTGCAGCCGGGGGCTGAGCCCCTCCATCGTCGTCGGCGGCTGGGAGAGCTGGTCGACCTGCCTGGTGAGGTCGTCGATCCTGGTCCTGGCGGCTTCCAGCTGCGCGGTCAGCTCACCGGCTTGCCCAGCGGCGGCATCCCGGTCGGCGGCGAGGATGCGCAGCTGACTGTCCACGTTCTCCAGGTGTTCCTCCACCTGAACGCGGCTGTACCCGCGCTTGGTGATGTCGAACCCGGCTCCCAGGGGTACGAGGTCCCGCTCCTCACCTAACGCCATGGGCCCACGCTACCTAATGACCAAAGATCGTTGTGCCCAGACTGTGCCTAGACGCCGCGGAATCGGTTGATGGCGTCACGATGCCGCTCGCGCAGCTGCGGGTCGCGCACCCCGAGGCCCTCCTCCGGCGCCAGGCACAGCACGCCGACCTTGCCCTGATGCGCGTTGCGGTGCACGTCGTAGGCGGCCTGTCCGGTCTGCTCAAGCGGATACACCTCCGACAGCGTCGGGTGGATCTTCCCGCGGGCAATCAG
>DATHJG010000950.1:0-3253 GCA_035489875.1 Solirubrobacteraceae bacterium
TTGACCGCGAACTCCGGCTCGATCCGCCAGCGCTCGGACCCGAAGCCGTGGAGCCCCTTGATCCCGCGCTCCGTGTACCGGCCGTTGCGGCAGAAGTCCCACTCGCCGGCCGCGCACGACGCGCACGGGACCGGGTCGGGACGGCGCACGATGCCCACGAGCAGGTCGCCGGGCGCGAAGCCGCTCCCCGCGGGTGCCGCGACCACGCGTCCGAGCGACTCGTGACCCAGGACGAGCCGCTGCTCCGCGGGCGGCGCCTCGCCGTAGTCGCCCCGGACGATCTCCGCGTCGGTGCCGCAGATGCCGAGCGCGACGCCGTCGACGAGGATCGCGCCCTCGGTCGGTGGAGGCTCGGGGACTTCCTCCAGCGCGGCGGAGTCGGGCGTCCCGGGGTCGAGCGTGATCGCGCGCATCCGCCGGGCGGATCGTACCCGTCGTCCGATGCCTGGCGCGCTCGCGCGCGACGATCCGAACGCCTCGCACCCGCGCTCCGTAGTCCTTGGCATGACCGCGCTGTCCCACGGCGAGGAGCTGCTGGACCTGCTGTACGCCGAGCACGCGGCCCCGCTGCTCGCGTACGTGCAGCGGCTGGTCGGCGGTGACCGCTTCCAGGCGGAGGACGTGGTCCAGGAGACGTTCCTGCGCGCGTGGCGCAACGCCGGCACGCTGAACGGCGCGGCCGCCCGCCCCTGGCTCTTCACCGTCGCGCGGCGCCTCGTCATCGACGGCTACCGCCAGCGCCGGCCCGCGCCGGCCGGCGCGGAGCCGCTTGCGCCCGGGGTCGCGGCGCCGGACGAGCTCGAGCAGGCGCTGCTGAGCTGGGACGTCACCGAGGCGTTCAGGACGCTCAGCGACGACCACCGGGCGGTCCTGCTCGAGGTGCACTACCGCGACCGGTCGATCGCCGAGGCCGCGCGGGTGCTGAACGTCCCCGAGGGGACCGTCAAGTCGCGCACGTACTACGCACTGCACGCGCTGCGGCTCGCACTGGAGGAGCGCGGGGTGATCGCGCCGTGAGCTGCGCGATCGCGTACTTGCTCGGCGCGCTGGCAGAGCGAGGGGTGATCGCGCCGTGAGCTGCGCGACGATGACGTCGCTCGGCGCGTACGTGCTCGGCGCGCTGGGCGACCGCGAGCGCGACCGCGTGGACGACCACGTGGCCGCCTGCGACCAGTGCCGGGCGGAGCTCGAGGCACTGATCCCCGTGCGGTCCTACCTCGCCCGCATGTCGCCGGAGGAGCTGCGCGCGCTGGAATCGCAGGCCGCGCCGCCGGTGGCGCTCCACGCGCGCCTGCGGACGGCGGTGCGGGCCGAGCGCCGGCGCGCCCGCCGGCGCCGGGTCGCGGCGGTCGCTGCGCTGGCCGCCGTCGTCGCGCTGGGGTTCGCCGGGTGGCGCGCTGCCGAGGAGCGGAGGCCGGCCCCGGCGCCCGTCGCGTCCGCGACCACCGCCGCGGACGGCGCCCGCGCCGGCGTGCACGCCACCGTCGCGGCCACGCCGCGCGCGTGGGGAACCGAGCTGCGCGTCCGCCTGAGCGGCGCGGCGCCGGGCGAGCGCTGCCGGCTGGTCGCCCGCGCACGCGACGGGAGCACCGAGGTGGCCGGCACCTGGTGGACCACGTACAGCGGCAGCGCCGACGTCACCGGCGCGGCCGCGATCCCGGCCGCGGACCTCGTCGCGCTCGACGTCGTGACCGCCGCAGGCCAGCGGCTCATACGCGTCCCCATGAACCAGCAGCCAGGAGGAGCATCATGACCCGATCGCCGTCCCGCGCCGTACCCGTTGCGGCGCTCGCCGCGCTCGCGCTCGCGCTCGGCGCGTGCGGCAACGACACCGAGCAGCCGGCCGCCACGGCGGGCGGGAAGGCGCCGACCGTCTCCGTCAAGGACGTCGACGGCGTCGGATCGGTGCTCGTCGACCAGGACGGAGCCGCGCTCTACACGGCCGACGTGGAGGCGGACGGCACGATCCACTGCACCGCCGGCTGCCTCTCGATCTGGGTCCCGCTCGCCGCGCCGGCCGGTGCACCGACCGCCGCGGACGGCGTCGGCGGCAAGCTCGACACCGTCAAGCGGCCGGACGGCAGCATGCAGGTCACGCACGACGGCAAGCCGCTCTACACGTTCGCCGAGGACACGCAGCCCGGACAGGTCACCGGCGACGGGTTGAAGGACACGTTCGACGGCCAGTCGTTCACGTGGCACGCGGTCACGAGCCAGGGCACGTCGTCCGGCACGTCGGGCGGGGGCGCACGCGACTACGGGTACTAGACGCTCGTGTTCTTCAGGCAGTCCTCGAGCGCCGGCCGGCGCAACGCAATGCCGCGACGTAGTTTCCGGGGCGTCTCAGCCGGTGCTCGAACTCGTTGTGGGGGCCGTGACGCCGTAGCGCAGCCCGTCGATCAGCAGAGCCACCATGCGCTGGGTATGGTCGGCGTCGTCGGCGGCGGGCAGGCACAGGCTGGCCACCGCTTGCAGCAGGTCGCTGGGCTCGACATCGGCACGAACCTGACGGGCGGCCGCCGCGGTCTCGAGCAACGATGCGAGGGCCGGCCGTAGGGGCTCCTGGAAGCAGGCGGGCAGGGCTTCGAAGGCGGGGGCTTCCGAGTGCAGGGCAGCGGCGAGCCCGCGCTTGGTCGCCAGGAGGCTGGTGTATCGCTGCAGCCAGCGCTCCAGCGCCTCGCCTGGCTCATGCTCGGCGGCCAGGGCTGGGGCGGCGTCGGCGCAAGCGTCGATCTCGTGTCGGAAGACGGCGGCGACCAGGTCGGAGCGCTGCGGGAAGTGGCGGTAGACGGTGGCGACGCCGACACCCGCCCGTTCGGCGATCTCCCGCACCGGGGCGTGCACGCCCGACGTGGCGAACGCCGCCTTGGACGCCTCGAGCAACGCGTCGATGTTGCGTCGCGCGTCGGACCGTACGCGCCGTGCCACGCGACTCGGCGTCTCCGTTGCGTCCCCGCTCACTCTGCTTCTCCCCTTCCAAACGGAACAACGTTCGGTATGTTCTCCGTACCGGAACCACGTTCCGGCTATTGCGCCGGAACACTGTTCCGCTTCGGCTGAGGGTACAGCACCGGCACGGTGTCGCCCCCTCACCGAAACGCTCAACGAACGCCTCCAAGGGGGGAGAAGGATGAAGTACCGCACGCTGGGCCGGACCGGGACCGAGGACGGCGAGGTGCCCCTCGGCGACGGGCGGCAGACCGGACCGTGACCGTGGACGACGCCGTCGCCCGCGCCCTCGACATCGGACCGG
>DATHJG010000951.1:0-10224 GCA_035489875.1 Solirubrobacteraceae bacterium
CCCGTCGTCGGGCCGTCGGACGGCGGCGTCCAGTCCGTCATGCGGCGCGCCAGCTCCTCGTCCGGGACGTCGACGTGCAGCGCGCCCGCGTCGGTGTCGATCGTGATGACGTCGCCGTCGCGCACCGCCGCGAGCGGGCCGCCGCGGAACGCCTCCGGCGCGACGTGGCCGACCATGAGCCCGCGCGTGGCGCCGGAGAAGCGCCCGTCGGTGACGAGCGCCACCGACTCGCCCAGCCCGACGCCCACGACCGACGACGTGACGCTCAGCATCTCCCGCATCCCGGGACCGCCGGCCGGGCCCTCGTAGCGCACCACCAGCACGTCGCCGGGCGCGATCCGCCCGTCGCGCACCGCAGCGACGCACGCGGCCTCCGCGTCGAACACGCGCGCCGGGCCGGTCTGGCGCGTGCGCTCGGTGCCCGCGAGCTTGACCAGTGCGCCCTCCGGCGCGAGGTTGCCGCGCAGCGTATGGAGCGCGCCCGCCGCCTTGTACGGCGCGGCCTGCGAGAACAGCACGTCGCCGTCGGGCGCGGGCGCGTCAGCGGTCGCCGCCGCGAGCGTCGTCCCGGCCACCGTCGGCGCGTCGCCGTCGAGATGCCCGCCCGCGATCAGCTCGCGGATCAGCGCCGGCGTCCCGCCCGCCCGGTGCAGCGTCTCCGCGACATGGCGCCCGCCCGGCGAGAGGCTCGCGAGCACGGGCGTGCGCGACGCCAGCGCGGTCAGCTCGTCCTGCGTCAGCTCCACCCCGGCCTCGCGCGCGACCGCCAGGAGGTGCAGCACGCCGTTGGTCGAGCCGCCGCTGGCCGCGATGCCCGCCATCGCGTTCCGCAGCGCCCGGCGGTCGAGGAACGCACGCGCCGTCGGGCCTGACCCGGCCAGCGCGACCGCCCGCACGCCCGCCCGCGCGGCGGCCTCCCGCTTGTCCTCGCGATCCTCGGCCGGGATCAGCCCGTCGCCCGGCTCGGTCAGGCCGAGGCAGTCGATCGCGACCGCCATCGTGTTCGCCGTGAACTGCCCCGCGCACGTGCCCGCGCCGGGACACGCGACGCGCTCGATCTCGTCGAGCTCCCCGCGCTCGAGCATCCCGCGCTCGTGCGCGGCGACCGCCTCCCACACGTCGAGGATCGTCAGCTCGCGCTCGCGCAGCCGGCCCGCTCGCTGCGGCCCGCTGTAGAGCAGCACCGCCGGCTTGTCGACGCGGGCGAGCGCCATCAGGGCCGCGGGCGTCGTCTTGTCGCAGCCGACGATGCACAGCAGCGCGTCGAAGTCGTGCGCGAGCGTCATCAGCTCGATCGAGTCCGCGATCACCTCACGCGAGATCAGCGACGCGCGCATGCCGGGCGTGCCCTGCGACTGGTTGTCGGAGACCGCGATCGTGTTGAACGGGAGCGCGACGCCGCCTGCCGCGTCCACGGCGGCGGCCGCGGCGTCGGACAGCTCGCGCTGCGTCAGGTTGCACGGCATCGTGCCGGTCCACGTCGACGCGATCCCGACGATCGGCCGGCCGAGCCGCGCGGGATCGATCCCCATCGAGCGGAAATGCGCCCGCGCCCCGGCCCGCTCGGCGCCGTCGCGGAGCCCGGCGCGGGCGGCGCGCCGCCGCGCGTCGAGATCCTCTCCTCCGGCGGGCACGCCGCAGAGCCTACGAGACCGATGGATCGGCGCGCTCGGTATCAGGAGCGCGCGACCGGGCGGGAGCGCAGGCGCCCGACGGTCTCCGCCTCGGCGCGCTTGCACAGGACGGGCGGGAGCCCGCGGAGGATCAGCTCGAGGTCGCCGACCGCGAGGCGGCCGATCTCCAGGAACGCCTCGGGCATCCCGCCCGTGCGGTGCGGCGAGAGCAGCAGCCCGTCGAGCGCGCGGGCGGGGTGATCGGCCGGGAGCGGCTCCTCGGGGAACACGTCGACGGCCGCGCGCAGCCGCCCCTCTTCCACCACGCGCAGCAGCGCGTCGAAGTCGACGACGCCGGCGCGGCTCATCAGCAGCAGCACGCCGCCGGCGGGGATGAGCCGCAGCTCGCGCTCGCCGAGGAAGCGCGCGTTGTCGCTGGTCGCGGCGGCGAAGACGAACACGACGCGGGAGCCGGAGAGCAGCTCGTCGAGCCCGGCCGGCTCGGCGCCCTCGCGCCGGATCGCCGCCTCCGGGAGCCAGGGATCGTGCACGCGGACCGGGCAGTCGAGCGGGACCAGCATGCGCCGCAGCGCGCGCCCGAGGTCCCCGAAGCCGACGATCCCGACCGGGCTGCCGGAGAGCAGGAACGCGTCCGCGTTGGACGCCAGCCCGTAGGACTCGCGGCCGGCCCGCATCGCCCGGTCGGCGGCGCCGATGCCGCGCGCGAGGTCGATCGCCATGCCGAGCGCCGCCTCCGCGACCGGGACGGCGAAGGCGGGGCTCGCGCACAGCACGTGGATCCCGCGTGCGCGCGCGGCCGCGTAATCGACGTTCGGGAGGAAGTTGCCCTCGACGTTGAGGACTGCGCGCAGCTTCGGCGCGCGGTCCAGGCGCTCCGCCGGCAGGTCCGTCTGGCCGACGATCGCGACCGCCTCGGGCAGGTGCTCGTCGACCACGGCGTCGGGCATCGGCTCGCGGTCGGAGACGACGAGGCGGCCGAGCGACTCGAGGCGGGTGCGCGTCGGGGCGTCGCAGATCATGTCGAGCGTGCGCGGGAGCGGGTCGACGAGGATCAGCGGCTCCACAGCGGACATCGTGTCAGGCCCAGGGCGCGAGCCGGCGCACGAGGTCGTCGAGCCCGATCCGCACGCGCACGGCCTCTTCGGCGTCGCGCGCGGCGCCGACCGCGGCCAGCGCGTAGGCGCCGCCCAGGTGGTGCAGCTCGGCCGCCAGCAGCTCGGAGCGGGAGTCCGGGCCGGCGGCCGCGGTGAACGCGTCGATGGCGAGGGCGGGCAGCTCGCGCAGCCGCAGGTGGGCCGTGATCGGCGCCATGCCGGCCGGCACGCGCTCGATCGCCGGGCGCAGCGTGGTGGGCGGCCCGATCCGCACGGTGTCGGCGGCGGGCTCGAGCCGGCGCAGCGCGGCCAGCCGGTCGGCGGCCGCGTCCGACTCACCCGCGATCGCCACGTCGATCGCGACGACGGGCGCGCGGCGCGGCGTCCGCAGTACCCGGGCGCTGCTCGTGACCACGCCCCCGGCGCCGCCGATCCACAGGCGCCACTCGTGCAGCACGCGGTGCACGTGCTCCCACGGCCACACCAGCGTCCCGGCGGTCAGGAACGGCAGGGGGACGACCGCACCGGATTCGGTGACCGCAGCAGCGCGGAGCGTGCGGAGGTCGAGGCGGCGGGCGGACGGGTGCATGCCGCCACGATCGCGCGCCGCGGGCGGGCGCACATCGGGGATATCCCCGTACGGGCCCCGGCGGGCTGCGTCAGAGGGCGCGGGGCGACGCGGAGCCCGAGATCGCGGCGCGCGTGGCATCGCCGCAGAGGTCCTCGAGCGCGTACAGGAGCTCGCGCACGCGCGCCAGCGGCTTGCGGTCCTCCTCGCGCATCCACTCGGCGTTGTCGCGCGTCTCGATGAAGCGCGCGACCGCGTTGCGCAGCGCGGACAGCCGCGCCGGCCGCAGCACCACGGTGCGCATGCCCGGACGCAGCGCCAGGTCGGCGAGCTCGTCCGACAGCGCGGTCAGCTCGCGCAGCTCGAGCACGTCGTCGACCGACATCTCCGCGGTGCGGAAGCGCTCGGCCGACGCGGCGGCGACGGCGTGCGCCGAAGCGGCGAGCTGCTCGTCCCCGAGGTCGAAGCAGGCGAGCACGACCGGCTCACCGTCCAGACCCTGCGAGATGTCGATGTGCGCATTGACCATGTCCCTGCCACTCACGGTATCGGCTGCCAGGCCCTTCCCCCTTGATACCCGACCTCAGTGAATCAGGCGCGAGGGAGGATGTGGGCGCGCTTACGGCGAAGTCAACATCCGCACAATCCCCTCTCAGCATCGTCCTCGGAGGAGCCGGTCCATGGCCGCCAGGCGCATCGCAGCAGCAGAGTTCGTCGGGACGTTCGTCCTGGTCTTCGGCGGCGTGGGATCCGCCGTCATCGCTGGAGAGGTGATCGGCGCGCTCGGGGTCGCGTTCGCGTTCGGTCTCTCGCTGCTCGCGATGGCGTATGCGATCGGACCCATCTCCGGCTGCCACATCAACCCGGCGGTCACCGCCGGGCTCGTCGTCTCGCGCCGCCTGACGCTGCCAGAGGCAGTCAACTACTGGATCGGCCAGGTGCTCGGCGCGGTCGTCGCGGCGCTCGTGCTGTTCGTCGTGATCAAGGCGCGCGCGGGCGGCTACGACCTGTCCGACAACGGCTTCGGCGCCAACGGCTACGGCGACCACTCGCCGGGCGGCTACCCGCTGGGCGCGGCCCTGATCGTCGAGGTCGTGCTCACCGCGCTGCTCGTCTTCACCGTGCTCTCGGCCACCGACCGGATCGCGAACGTGGCGTTCGCGGGCATCCCGATCGGCCTCGTGCTCACGCTGATCCACCTGGTCGGCATCCCGGTCGACAACCTCTCGGTCAACCCGGCCCGCAGCATCGGGCCGGCGGTGTTCGTGGGCGGCTGGGCGCTCGGGCAGCTGTGGCTGTTCATCGTCGCGCCGCTGATCGGCGCGGTCGGCGGCGCGCTGCTGCACGGCTACCTGTTCACGGGCGCCGCGCGGGTGGAGCCGGAGGCGTCGGCCGTGGCGGCCGAGCCGGTCTAGGGGTCCGTCCAAGAACCGTCGGTGCGGCCGGAACGGCCGTGGACCGAGCCGGGCGCCGCACGAATCCCGAAGGGAATACGGACGTATTTCCGAGGGTTCGGGTGGCGATCCGGCGAAGTGTCCACGGTCGTCGTCCGGGCGTGCCGACTTCTTGGACGGGCCCCTAGCGGGAGTCCAATCGACGGGAGCGCGACGGGGCCAGCCCGCGCGGGGTGGTGAAGGCGCCGGGCGCGCGGCATCATCGATCCATGACCGTCCAAGCATCCTCGCTCGCCCACGCCTACCACCAGCGCCTCGGCTCGTTCGTGTCCGACGAGCGCTTCGGCGACTGGCGCCTGAAGCTCTACGGGCTCGCGGCGCCGGAGAAGGGCGTGCGGCCGGCGCTGCTCGAGCGCACGCGCTCGCTCGCCGAGCACAGCCTGCCGCCGGTGGACGAGGAGCATCACGGGGCGGCGTTCGCCATCGCGCACGACGCGCGCTTCCCGATCGCGCTGATCTACTGGTGGCAGGGCGAGAACGAGCTGCACTCGCGCATCTACGCCGGCGCGGACCTCGGCAGCCTCGCGCTCGCCGAGCCGACGGCGCTCGGCTGCGTGTGGGAGCTGGGCATCGTGGAGTTCGAGCGGCGCGCCTGGATCGCCGACGTGATCGGCAACCCCGACGGGCCCGATCTCGACCGTTACCTCAGCCGGCGGTTCGAGGGCCTCATCTAGACGCATGCGCCTCGCGGAGCTGGCCGAGGCCTCGGCCGCAGTCGCGGCGACGCCGGCGCGCAACGAGAAGATCGCCGCGCTGGCCGAGCTGCTGCGCCGGGCGGGGCCCGACGAGGTGGCGCCCGTCGTGAGCTGGCTGTCGGGCGAGCTGACGCAGCGCCAGATCGGCGTCGGCTGGGCGCTGCTGCGCGAGCGGCCGGAGGCGCTCGAGGACGTGGCCGCGGCGACCCCGGGCGCGCCCGCGGCATCGCTCACCGTGGCGGACGTGGAGTCCGCCTTCACCGCGATCGGCGCGCTCGGCGGACCCGGATCGGTCGCCGGCCGGCGCGCCGCCGTGCGCGACCTGTTCGCGCGCGCGACCGCGGACGAGCAGGCCTTCCTCACCCGCCTCCTGCTCGGCGACCTGCGCCAGGGCGCGCTCGCCGGCGTGATGGCCGACGCGGTCGCCAAGGCCGCGTCGGCTCCCGCCGCCGAGGTGCGCCGCGCGCTGATGCTGCACGGCGACCTCGCCGCGATCGCGGCGATCGCGCTCGTCGACGGCCGCGAGGGGCTCGCCGCCGTCACGCTGCAGGTCGGCCGGCCGCTCGCGCCGATGCTCGCCGGCACGGCGGCCGACATCCCGGCCGCGCTCGAGAAGATCGCGCCGGCGGCGATCGACTGGAAGCTCGACGGCGCGCGCATCCAGGTCCACCGCAACGGCGACGAGGTCGCGATCTACACGCGCACGCTCGACGACGTCACCGACCGGCTGCCGGAGGTCGTCACCGTCGCCCGCGCGCTCCCGGCGCACGCGATCGTGCTCGACGGCGAGGCGATCGCGCTGCGTGACGACGGGCGCCCGGAGCCGTTCCAGGTCACGGCCGCGCGGTTCGGCACGCGCAAGGCGCGCTCGGTCCCGCTCGCGTCGCTGTTCTTCGACGTGCTGCACGTCGACGGCGCGGACCTGCTGGACGTGCCGCTGACCGAGCGCACCGCGGTGCTCGAGCGCGTCGTCCCGGCCGCGCACCGCATCCCGCGGACGGTGGCCGGCGACGCGGCGGCCGCGCAGGCGGCGTTCGACGCGGCGGTCGCGGCCGGCCACGAGGGCGTCGTCGTGAAGGCGCTCGACGCGCCGTACGCCGCCGGCCGGCGCGGCGCCACGTGGCTGAAGGTCAAGCCGGTCCACACGCTCGACCTCGTCGTGCTCGCGGCCGAGTGGGGCCACGGCCGCCGCCGCGGCAAGCTCTCCAACCTCCACCTCGGCGCGCGCGACGAGGAGACCGGCGGCTGGGCGATGCTCGGCAAGACGTTCAAGGGCCTGACCGACGAGCTCCTCGCCTGGCAGACCGAGCGGCTGCTCGCGCTGCAGACGCACCGCGAGGGGATCGCGGTCCACGTCCGGCCGGAGCTCGTCGTCGAGATCGCGTTCGACGGCGTCCAGACGTCGCCCCGCTACCCGTCGGGGATGGCGCTGCGGTTCGCGCGCGTCAAGCGCTACCGCGAGGACAAGACGGCCGCGGAGGCCGACACGCTCGCGACCGTCCGGGCGATCCGCGATCGCTAGGCTCGCCCGCGGAGCTGCGCGCCGACGGGGAAGGTTCGGTCGGGTCGGCGGCCCCCGTGAACGTCGAACACGAGGCGAGGTGGACTACCGCCCCGGGCGCCACGCGCGCACAGCGTTCCTCGCCGACCTGGCGGCCGGCCGCTTGGAGGTCGGAACCCACCAGGCGCGGTCGCCAAGCAGCGCCATCGCGGCCGGGACGAGCAGCATGCGGACGATCGTCGCGTCGACGGCGATCGCCGCCGCCGCACCGAGCCCGACCTGCTGGACGACCGGCACGCCGGTGACCACGAACGCGGCGAAGACCGCGACCATGATCAGCGCCGCGCCGGTGATCGTGCGGGCGCTGCCCGTCAGCCCGGCGCGGATGGCGTCGCGGGCGTCGCCGCGCGCGAGGAACCGTTCGCGCATGCGGCTCAGCAGGAAGATCTCGTAGTCCATCGAGAGCCCGAACACGACCGCGAGGACGAGCGGGATCGTGATCGTGTCGACGTAGCCGGGCCCGGTCCAGACGTTGGTCACGGTGAGCACGCCGAACGCGGCGGCGACGCTGAGGAGGTTCGTCAGCACGCCGCCGAGCGCGAGCGGGAGCGAGCGCAGGGAGACGAGCAGCAGCAGGAACGTCAGCGCGACGATCCACGCCAGCACGCGCGGCAGCCCGGTGCGCACGGCGGCATTGAAGTCGACCTGCGCGGCTGTGTTGCCGCCGACCAGCGTCCCGGCGGGCAGCGCGGCGCGCAGCCGCCGCACGAGCGCCTTCGCCTCGGGGCTGTCGCCGTCGTGCCGCGGCGTGGCGACGACGAGGATGCGCCGCTTGTCCTTCGTCTGGGTGCGCACGCCGGTCTTCACGACCTCGGGATCGGCGCGCAGCAGCGCGACGGTCGCGTCCACGTCGCTCCGCGCGACCAGCAGCTTCACCGGCGCGCCGCGCCCCGGACCGGTCTCCCGTACCGCCGCCTCGAAGCCGGCCAGCGTCTCGTTCCCGTCCGGGAACTGGCGCAGCGCGCCGTCGCCGGTCTTCAGGCCGAGCGCGGGGAGCGAGAGCGCGGCGAGCAGGACGAGCGCGGCGGCAAGCGCCCGCCCCGGGCGGCGCAGCACGGCGTCGGCCCAGCGGCCGATCGCGCGCGTCCCCGGCTCCCGCCCCGGCCCGACCAGCAGCAGCAGACGCGGCAGCAGCGTCGCGGTGGCCAGCAGCGCGATCGCCACGACGACGATCGAGCCGAGCGCGAGCGACCGCACCGCGGCGCTCTCGATCAGCAGCAGTGCGGCGAGCGCGACGATCACCGCGGCGCCGCTCACCAGCACGGCGCCGCCACTCGTGCGCATCGCGGTCGCCCGCGCCCCCTCGCGCGTGGCGCCGCGCCGCAGCTCCTCGCGGTAGCGAACGACGACGAACAGCGCGTAGTCGACCGCGACGCCGAGGCCGATCATCGAGGCCATGTTCGTGCTGTAGAAGCTCATCAGCGTGGCGGTCGACAGCAGGTGGATCAGCGCGGCGGTGAGCGTGAGCGTGGCCGCGCCGAGCACCAGCGGCAGCGCCGCCGCGGCAACCGAGCCGAAGACCGCGAGCAGGATCAGCAGGACGAGCGGGAAGCCGAGCAGCTCGGCCTCGCGCAGGTCGTCCTGCGTCACGTCGAGCATCCCCGCCCACAGCGCGCCCTGGCCCACGAGGTGCAGCCGCACGTTGCCGTAGCGCGCGCCGTCGTCGAGCCCTAGCCGCACGCGCAGGTCCCTCGCCGCGTCGGGCGCGTGGAACTCGTCGACCGCGACGGTCAGCGGAACCACGACCGCGCGCCCGGGCCGCTCGCGCGCGAGGTAGAGGCCGACCTCCTTCGCCTCGCGCACGAAGTCGACGCCGGGCGTCGCCCGCGCGGCGGCGCTGACGTCGTCGAGCGCCGCGGCGTAGTCGGCCCGCCGCGCCGGCCCGTCGGCGACCAGGGCGACCGCGAGCACGACCCCGCGGTAGTCGACCGGCACGTCCTGCAGCGTCCGCTCGACCTGCTGGGACTGCGAGCCGCGGATGTCGAAGCCACCGGCGGTGAGGTCCTCCGATGCCCGCACGGCGAACGGGACGGCGGCGGCCACGGCGATCAGCCAGGCCGCGACGACCAGCCGCGACGTCAGGCGTCGCAGGGCACCGTCTCCGCGCGCGTCGCCCGGCTGCCGTCGTCGAACGAGACGGCGGCCTCGACCTCCCATGCGCCGCTCGCCGGGCAGGCGGTGGTGGCGAGCCAGTCGTCCCGTCCCGCCCGCACCTCCAGCTCCCGCAGCGCCAGCGGCACGCCGGCCACGACCTGGAGCTCCTCCGGGAACGTCAGCCGCAGGCGCCCGCGCCGGATCGTCCCGGGCACGACGGCCTGGACGCGCACCGGGTGCGCGAGCGTGGTGAAGAGGAAGAGCGTGTCGGCGCCGCCGTTCACCACGGTGATCGTGCCCTCGCTGCGGCTGGTGTCGGCGTCGGCGACCGCGGTCCCGTGCCCGACGATCGACCCGTCGGGACAGCGGTCGGGACCGCCGCGCGCGAGCCGCGCGGCCGAGCACGTGGGGCGCCCCGCGCCGTCGTAGCGCGTGCCATCCGGCAGCCGCACGTCCGCGCGGGTGGCGAGCGGGGGCTCGACGTCATCGGGGCTGCCCAGGGCCAGTCGCAGGTCGAGCGTCACGCCCTGCGGGCGCTCCGGCGTGCCCGCCTTGGCCGGCGTCACGCGCACGTCGACGTCGAGCCCGCTCACGGCGGACGCGGTGGCGGCCGGCTCGCGCGCGGGCGGGTCCGGCGCGTCAGGCGACGAGCCGCAGCCGGCGACCAGCGCGGCGACGGCGACGGCGACGGCGATGAGCATCGGAGCGCGCATGTGCGGATGCAGTCAAACACATATCTGTATCCATCGCGGCTCGGTCTAGGTCGGCGGCTGTGCGAAGGTCGTGAGCAGCTCGACGTCGCGCCCTTCGGCCAGCGCGAGCAGCCCCGCATCGAACGTGAGCACACGAAGGCCCTGGCGGCGGGCCAGGGTCAGCAGATGCGCGTCGGTCACCTGACGATGGCCGGCGATCGTGGGGACGTCGCCGTCGGCGAGCGATACGTCGTCGACCAGGAAGCGGTGACCGTCGACCGCGCGCAGCGCCGACAGGACGCCGCGCGCCGCAGCGACGCCGATCGCGCTCGGCAGCACCTTCGGGTTGGACGAGACGCGCACGAATCCGCTCTCGGTGATCGGGCACGTGGCCCATCCGCCCGAGCTGTTGCCGGCAAACCACGCGCGCAT
>DATHJG010000952.1:0-2804 GCA_035489875.1 Solirubrobacteraceae bacterium
GCCGCCACGATCGCGGCCAGGCAGACGAACAGCGGCGTCACGTAGCGCTGGTCGGCGAGCCGCACGAACCAGTGTGAGCCGTGGTACTCGCTCGTCACGGGGAAGAACCGGCGCACCCCCCGCACGACGAAGTTCTTGTCGGGGTCGACGTTCTCGGCGACCCCCCGGAGGATCCGCCACGCGAGCACCAGCAGGAGCACGCCCAGCACGTAGATCACGAAGTGGAACTGCTCGATCAGCGCGACGCCGCCGAGGATCGCCAGGCCGCGCAGCAGCAGCGCGGCGACGATCCCCCAGAACAGCAGCCGCGCGCGGTGCTCCTCGGGCACGCCGAAGTACGAGAACAGCAGGATGAACACGAACAGGTTGTCCAGCGAGAGCGAGCGCTCGATGAAGTAGACGGTCGTATATGTGACGGCGTCGTCGGCGTCCGACAGCACCAGCACGACCACCGCGGCGAGCAGCGAGACGACCAGCCAGCCGACGCTCCACCACAGCCCCTCGCGGAAGCTCGGCGCGCGCCCCCGCGCGAAGAAGTGCAGGTCGATCCAGAGGAACAGGACCGTGATCCCGGCGAGGACCAACCACGGTCCCGGGCCGGAGAAGAACGCGAACGGCGCGGCCATCGATCAGACGAAGTAGAAGGTCAGCCCCAAGACGGCGTAAACCGCGAGGAGCTGGAGGCCCTCGAACCAGGTGGATTCGCCCTCCGCGACCACCTGCTGGGCGATGAACACCGCGAGCACGACCGCCCCGAGCTCGAAGCCGTTGAACACCAGCGCCAGCGGGAAGTCGCCGACGAACAGCGACAGCAGGACCAGGACCGGCGCCGCGAACAGCGCGATCTGTGCGCTCGATCCGATCGCGATGTTGACCGCGAGGTCCATCTTGTCGCGCGCGGCGAAGTAGATGGCGACCCAGTGCTCGGCCGCGTTGCCGACGATCGCGACGACGATGATGCCGACGAAGAACGGCGACAGGCCGATCGAGTCCGACGCCTCCGAGATCGAGCCGACGAGGATCTCCGACATCAGCCCGACCGCGACGCCGGCGCCCGCGAGCATGAGCACGCTCCGGCGGACCGACCACGGCTCGGCGACGTGGTCCTCGGGCCCGTGCGCCGGGTTGAACAGGTCCTTGTGGGTCTTGAGCGAGAAGACCAGCCCGGCCACGTAGGTGCCGAGCAGCACGACCGCGACGCCGACCGAGAGCTTCTCCACGTCGGAGTCGTAGTTCACCGCCTCGGCGTTCGGCCGCGGGAGCCCGGAGCCCTGCACCAGCTCGAACAGCGCCGGCATGATCATCGCCACCACGGCGAGCAGCAGCATCAGCGCGGTGACGTTCGCCGCCGTCCGGTCGAAGTACTGCCGCTCGCGCTTGCGGCCGCCGATGAACATCGCGGCGCCCATCACCAGCAGGATGTTCCCGAGGATCGAGCCGATCAGCGACGCCTTGACGACCTCCTGGAGGCCCTCGTTGAGCGCGAAGAACGCGATGATCAGCTCGGGCGCGTTGCCGAACGTGACGTTCAGGAAGCCGCCGATGCCCGGGCCCGAGCGGGCGGCCAGCTCCTCGGTCGCGCGCCCCATCAGCGCCGCGGTCGGGATCACCCCGAGCGCGGACGCGATGAAGATCACGCTCGCGCTCGCATGCGCCAGCTCGAGCGCGATCGCGATCGGGATGAACGGCACGAGCAGGTACGGCCAGCCGGCGCCGCTCAACAGGAAGCGGCGCAAGTCGAAGCCGCTCTCGGGCGCTGCGGCGGTCATGAGGGCGGCACCTTAGCGAGGCCGGCGCACCGTGCGCCGACCCATGTACTACAGCGTGTCGTTCAGCCCGCGATGAGCTCGGAGCACTTGCGGGTCTTGGCCATGTCGCTGCCCGCGTCCTCGACGCACTTCGAGAACTTCTCGAGGTCCGCGCCGGAGGCTCCTGCGCCGTCGGCCGACGTGCCTGCGCCCGCGGAGCCGGACCCGGAGCTCGAGGCGCCGCCGGACAGGCCCAGTCCGCCGAGCTGGCCGAGCAGGTCGTCGAACGGTTTCGCGTCCGCCGGCTCGGCGATCGCCTGGTCCTGGTTGAGGTCGGAGATCGCGAGGTCGAAGGCGACCGTGCCGCTGGTCTTGGTCGCGGCGTCCTCGATGCCGAGGTCGACGACCATCCGGCGCAGGATCTGGTCGTCCTTGCCCGTGTAGATCTCGACGCGCGGGTCCTTGACGGAGTCGAGCACCTGCTGGCGCTGCTCGTCGGTCAGCTTCTCGGGCACCTGGCCGGCGCCCTGGACGCCGAGCGCGGAAGCCTTGCCCAGCGCGGTGTTGACGTCGTCGAGCAACTTGCTGACGTCGACGCCGCCGGTGATCTTGATCGTGTCGTCGTCACCGACCTTGGCGGCGCCCTCGTTCTTGGCGGCGGTCAGCCACTTGCGCGGGTCCATCCCCAGCGACGCGAAGCTCTGGTTGCTGTCGCCGGAGCTCTGCTTCTGGGACTCCTCGTAGCCGGCCTTGACCTGCTGGAACACCTGATCGGTGAGCACGTAGTCCGTGCCCTGGAACGAGATGAAGCCCTTCTCGCCGGTCGACGTGGCGCCCGCCTGGATGCTCTGACCTTGGCCCCCGACGGTGGCATCGAGCTTGAACTTCGGCAGCTTGCCGCCCCCCTGCGTCTGGAACGGGCCAGCCAGGCTGACGCTGACCTGACCGTTGGCCTGCGCATCGCCCCCCTTTGCCTCGATCTGCAGCTTGAGGTCCAGGTGGCCCGACTTGACGTCCTTGGAGCCCGTGAACGTCCGCGTCAGGAGCTCGTCGACG
>DATHJG010000953.1:0-2132 GCA_035489875.1 Solirubrobacteraceae bacterium
CGGCCCAGCGATCAGCAGGCCCGGCTTGGAGCCACCGCGGCGCGCCCACACCTTCGCGGACGCCAGCGCGCCAGACGCGCCACGCCGAGACGTGTCGTAGGACTCCCACGTCAACGCGCGCCACGGGCCCGGCATCAGGCACCGGTCCACGTGCTTGCGCCGCAACATCCGGGCACGCTCCAGCTCCTCGACGGCCTCAGCCTTGTCCGAGCAGCCCTCGCAGATCAGCGTGAACTTCGCCATCCGAGCAGCGATGTGCTTCAACGTGCCCGCCGGGATCCGGACGGTCAGCTCCCCGCTGCACACGTCGCAGGTCTTGGCGAGCACGAGATCCTCCGCCAGCACCTCAGCGGTCTCGCCCCCCATCACGTTTCCGATGTGCTTCATCACGGTCAGCCTAGTCGCACTTGACCAGCGGATCGCTACCCCCGGCCCAGCCGGACTGTACGCCATTCCCCGGACCGCTACCAGCGGTAGCCGCCCCGTTCACAGGATCGGCACCCTTCAAAAACGTCGAGTACGTACCCATCACGCTCTTGATCTGCCGGCGCGCGCCGTTGCCGTCCGTCGCCCAAAACAGCATGTCCTGCGCCACCGCCACATGGTCGCGATCCGGCCGCAGGTCCCGAGCGCGCTCCACCGCCGCCAGCGTCGGCGCCTTGCTGCCGGCCTTGCGCGGCACCCGCTGGAGGATGCCGAGCACCTCCGCATCGATCGCCGCCTGGCGACCTGCCTCCTGCGGCTCCACGTCACCCTCAAAAAGCTGCTCACTCGCGCAATCATCTGGCGTAGTCGATGAACGTAGTCTCTGTACCCCCTCGGTCGCGCCCGCGTTAGAACTGCTCCCAGGCGCAGCTGAACTGCGGCCCGGCGCAGTTCCATCTGCGGCTGGACGCAGATGGTCTGCGGAATCCGCAGATGGCGCTGGAACGTCGATCGTGGTGCGCCACCACAGCGTGCGGTCCCTCGCCTCATGCGGATTCTGGATCGACACGACCGCGCCGGCAGTGCGCAGGCGATCCAGCGCGCCACGGACCGACGACGGCGTCACGCCCAGCTCATCCGACCAGTCCTGGTAGGTCTTGTAGACCCACGGGACGCCCTCGTGCGACTTGGTCGCGCGGTTCTCCCAGTAGCGCAGCTGCTGGAGCACCAAGGCATCGAGCACGCCGAACCGCCTGACCGCGGCACGCTGGAGCACCAGCGGCGGCTCGTCGAAGACGAGATCGCTCAGGCTGCCCATTCGGACACCCATTCGGTCACTTGCTCGACACCCCAACTTCCGGTCAGTCCCTTCCGTCCGGGACCCCTGGTACGGTGCCTCACGTCGACCCTTTCGGTTGACATGCTAATCGTCTCCTCGGTTGGCATCCAGCCCCGGCCCCTCACGGCCCGTGGCAGCTACCCGGCCCCGGCTCGCACCCTCCCAGGTGCCGGGGCCGGTGTACTTCAGGCCCGCTACTCCTCGGAGTAGCGGGCGTCCTCCAGGGCCTTGGCGAGCTGGCTGGCGTCGACTCCCAGGGCCGCCGCCGCACGCTCGTAGACGACCTGCTGGCGCTGCGCGTCCAACACCTGCTCGACGCTTGTGGCCGACGCGAAGTGCACGCGCTTGACGGCCTTGATCGCGCCCTGCCGGTCACGCGTGTAGGCGAACTCCACCTTGTCGAGCCGCGCGAGGACCCGCAGCTCCATGATGTCGTCAGGCTGGAACTGGCCGCGCACCACGACCGGAGCCGCCTTGAACTTCACCGACGACTGCGCCTGCCGAACACCCTTGACCGTGCCGGTGACCTTCTCCTCGGTCCCGAACAGCTGCATCTCGGGCTCGTCGGGCGTCTCCGGCGCGTCCTCCCGCGCGGGAGCCTCCGCCGCGAGGTCGGCCAGCGACTTCTTGCCCTCCGCCGCCGCCGTGGCCTGATCCGCGGTCAGACCCGCCGCGTCGGCGAGCGCCCCAGCGTCCACCTCAGGCTCGTCTCCGTCGGGCTTACGCCCCTCCGGCCCGTCGTACTCCCAGCCCTGCTCGTGCCCCTGCCCCTCGCCGGTGCCCGGCGTGGTCTCGTCCACGGTCTCCGTGGCCATTGCTGCCCTCCTATGGGCTCGATTCAGACGCGTCAGCGCCCCGTCTCACATAG
>DATHJG010000954.1:0-4861 GCA_035489875.1 Solirubrobacteraceae bacterium
GCGCGTCGCGGACCTCCCACTCGACGGACTCGAACGGGTGCGTCCCAGGCTGGGTGAACAGACGCCGCACGCTGAGCGCCTCCCCGGCGCGGGGTTCGGATGTTCTGACAGCGGTCTGCGGGGTCTGCTGCTCCATGAGCGATGAGCTCCTTCCTAAGTCTGTCCGCCTGACGGGCCGGGAGCGGCGGCGAGGCGGGTGTGCGGGTTGTCGAGTGTCCGCCTCGGTGCGGACGGAATGCACGAACCTTCCCGCGTGGTGCGCGCGATTTACCTCCCGACGCGGATCCAGTCCGCGAAGTCGCCCCACGTGCCGCCCGCGCGGAACGTCGCCTCGCGCCATGCGCGGCGGACGCCGGCGAGGCGCTGCTCGCCCCAGCCGAGGCGGCTGAGCGCGGCGTAGAGCAGCGCCAGCAGGGCCACCAGCGCGAGCAGCCCGGCGAGCACGAGCAGCGGGACCGGGATGCCGTCGTCGGCGTTGCGGTAGACCGGCGCGGGCGTCGCCGCGGGGCCCGACGGCTCGGTCGCCGGGGGCGGCACGGCCGGCGCCGGCGTGCTGGCCGGCGGCACCGGCGTCACCGACGGGTCGAGCGGCGTGACGTCCCCGGCGCCCGGCGGGGTGGAGCCGCCGCTGTCGTTGCCGCTGGGCGGCGGGACGGTGCCGAGCGAGCTGTCGGGCTCGGTCGTCGGCGCCGGCGTGCTCGTCGGCGCCGGCGTGGCCGTCGGGGTCGGTGTCGGCGTCGGGGTCGGGGTCGGGCAGTCGTCGTTCCGGACCTGCTCGATCGCGGCCTCGAGCGCCGGCCGCAGGTCGGGCGTGTCGACGTCGGCCTCGGGCGGCAGGTCGTCGAGCGTCTTCTGCAACGCCTTCCTCGTGTGATCGCACGCCTCGATGACCCCGTCGTCGCGGTAGTCGCGGTAG
Organism: Solirubrobacteraceae bacterium; assembly: GCA_035489875.1. Taxonomy (GTDB): domain Bacteria; phylum Actinomycetota; class Thermoleophilia; order Solirubrobacterales; family Solirubrobacteraceae; genus DASQMT01. The sequence goes on from DATHJG010000954.1 coordinate 917, forward strand.
ACCTTCTTGACCGCCTTGGAGCGCTCCGTCCCGTCGCTCTGGCTCCACGCGGGAACCGCGACGGCGCACAGCGCGAGGAGGGCGATGAGGCCGCCTGTGAGGCACAGTTTCACCCTCCTCATTCTACGATGCGCCGCCATGAAGGCGCTCGTCACCGGCGGTGCCGGCTACATCGGCTCGGTCGTCGCCGCCCAGCTGCTCGACGCCGGTCACGAGGTCGTCGTGCTCGACGATCTCTCGCGCGGGCACGCGGAGGCGGTGCCGCCGGGAGCCGAGCACGTCGACGTCTCGCTCGACGACGCGCAGGCGCTCGACGCGCCGCTCGCCGCGGGGATCGACGCCGTCCTGCACTTCGCCGCGCTCTCGCTCGTCGCCGAGTCGGTCGAGCACCCGGAGCGCTACTGGCGCAACAACGTCGGCGGGACCCGCAACCTGCTCGACGCGATGCGGACGCACGGCGTGGCGCGGCTCGTCTTCTCCTCCACCGCCGCCACCTACGGCGAGCCGGACACGATCCCGATCACCGAGGACCAGCCGCCCGCGCCGGTCAACGCCTACGGCGCCTCCAAGCTCGCGGTCGACCTGATGATCCGCGACGAGTGTCGCGCGCACGGGCTGGCGGCGGCATCGCTGCGCTACTTCAACGTCGCGGGCGCGAGCCGGCAGCTTGGCGAGGACCACGAGCCCGAGACGCACCTGATCCCGCTCGTGCTGCAGGCCGCGGCGGGCGTCCGCGACCACATCAAGGTGTTCGGCACCGACTACCCGACCCGCGACGGGACCGCGGTGCGCGACTACATCCACGTCGAGGACCTCGGGCAGGCGCACCTGCTCGCGCTCGACCGGCTGGAGCCGGGCACGCACGCGGTCTTCAACCTCGGCACCGGCGACGGCTACACGGTGCGCGAGGTGATCGAGGCGGCGCGAACCGTGACCGGGCGGGAGATCCCGGTGCGCGACGAGGGTCGCCGGCCCGGCGACCCGCCGGCGCTCGTCGCCGCGAACGCGCGCGCTCGGGAGGGTCTCGGGTGGGAGCCGCGGCGCTCGCTGGAGGAGATGATCGCGGACGCCTGGGCGTGGCACCGGGCGCACCCGCACGGTCACGGCGCCTGAAGCAGCGGCGCCACGGCGCGCACGCACGCCGCGAGCACGGCGTCCGGCGGCTGCGCGGCGTCGATCACCGCGAACCGCTCCGGCTCCGCGGCCGCGAGCGCGTCGTAGGCGGCGCCGATCGCGGCGAAGAAGGCGAGCGCCTCGCGCTCGAGCCGGTCGGCGTCCTCGGGGCGCGCGGCGGCGCGCGCGAGTCCCTCCGCGGGCTCGATCCGCAGCAGCAGCGTGCGGTCGGGAGCGAGCCCGCCCGTGGCGAACGCGTTGAGCTCGCGGATCTGCTCCACCCCGAGGCCGCGGCCGGCGCCCTGGTAGGCGAGCGAGGAGTCCACGAAGCGGTCGAGCAGCACCCAGCGGCCGTCGGCGAGCAGCGGCTCCAGCTTCTCGGCGACGAGCTGCGCCCGGGCGGCGGCGTAGAGGAGCGCCTCCGCGCGCGGGTGCACGTCGAGCGCGGGGTCCTTGACGAGCGCGCGGATGCGCTCGGACAGCTCGACGCCGCCGGGTTCGCGCAGCACGGCGACGTCCTGTCCCCGCTGACGCAGCGTCGCGGCGAGCCCGCCCACGACCGTCGTCTTGCCGGCGCCGTCGAGTCCCTCGACGGTGATGAGGCTGCCCCGCGGCATCGGCGCCGCACGCTACTAAGGGCCCGTCCAAGAAGTCGGCACGCCCGGACGACGACCGTGGACACTTCGGCCGTTCCGGCCGCACCGACTGTTCTTGGACGGACCCTTAGCCGAGCGCGCGGTCCAGGTTGAAGGCGGCGCTGATCAGCGCGAGGTGGGTGAACGCCTGCGGGAAGTTGCCGAGCTGCTCCCCCGTCGGGCCGATCTGCTCCGAGTAGAGGCCGACGTGGTTCGCGTAGGTCAGCATCTTCTCGTAGGCGAGCCTCGCCTCGTCCACGCGCCCGGCGCGCGCGAGCGCCTCCACGTACCAGAACGAGCAGATCGAGAACGTCCCCTCCTGGCCATCCAGCCCGTCGGGGGAGGCCTCGACGTCGTAGCGGTAGACGAGGCTGTCCGAGACCAGCGTGCTGCCGATCGAGTCGAGCGTGGAGAGCCAGAGCGGGTCGGTCGGCGCGATGAACTTGACGAGCGGCATCATCAGGAGCGATGCGTCGAGCACGTCCTCGCCGTAGTGCTGGACGAACGCGCCGCGGGACCGGCTGAAGCCGCGCTCGATGATCTGGTGGTAGATCTCGTCGCGGGCCGTCATCCAACGGACGAGGTCGGCGGGCAGGCCGCGTTGCCGCGCGACCCGGATGGCCCGCTCGACGGCGACCCAGCACATCAGCCGCGAGTAGGTGAAGTGCTTGCGACCGCCGCGCGTCTCCCAGATCCCCTCGTCGGCCTGATCCCAGTTGGCGCAGACCCATTCGACGAGCCGCGACATGTTCGCCCACGCGTCGTGGTAGATCGGCGTGCCGTACTTGTTGTAGAGGTACACCGAGTCGATCAGCTCGCCGTAGATGTCGAGCTGGAGCTGGTCGGCGGCGGCGTTGCCGATCCTGACCGGCGCCGAGCCCCGATACCCCTCGAGGTGGTCGAGCGTCTGCTCGGGGACATCGGGCCGCCCGTCGATCCCGTACAGGACCTGGAGCGGACCCGCGCCGTCCGGCTCGCAGCCGCGCACGCGGCCCTCGAGCCAGCCCATGAACGCGGTCGCCTCGTCGGTGAATCCGAGCCGCAGCAGCCCGTAGAGGGAGAAGGCGGCGTCGCGGATCCAGGTGTAGCGGTAGTCCCAGTTGCGCGGACCGTGGAGCTGCTCGGGCAGGCTTGCGGTCGGCGCGGCCACGATCGCGCCGGTCGGCTCGTACGTGAGCAGCTTCAGCGTGAGCGCCGAGCGGTGCACCATCTCGCGCCAGCGCCCCGCGTAGCGCGACCGCGACAGCCAGCGCCGCCAGTACTCGACCGTCTGCTCGAACAGCGCGCTCGTCTCCGCGGGCGGGTACTCGCGCGGCCGGTAGCTCTCGCCGACGCGCTCGAGCACGAACGCCCGGCTCTCGCCCGCCGACAGCGCGAACCGCGCGGCGACGCCGCGCTCGGTCCGCTCGAGCGGCGCCGCTCCCTCGAGCGCCAGCGTGAGCGTCGGAGCACGGAAGAGCGCGCCGTGGTCGTGCAGCTCGACCTCGTGCGGCGCGCGCGCGTAGTCGAAGCGCGGCTCGACCTCCACGCGGAACGCCATCCGGCCGCGCACCGCGAGCACGCGCCGGACGAGGCGGTGCCGGCGAATGCCTTCCCGCGTCGTGGCGATCGGCATGAAGTCCACGACCTCGCCGACCCCGTCGGGCGACAGGAAGCGTGTGATCAGCACGTTCGTGTCCGGGAAGTAGAGCTGCCGCGACGTCCAGCTCTCCACCTCCGGCCCGATCCGGTAGTGACCGCCGCGCTCGGCGTCGAGGATGGACGCGAACACGCTCGGCGCGTCGAAGCTCGGGCAGCAGTACCAGTCGATCGTGCCGTCGGTTCCGACCAGCGCCGCGCTGTGGAGGTCCCCGATCAGGCCGTGCTCGGCGATTGGAAGGTAGTGGTGCGGGTCCGTGGCTCGACTGTACAGCCGCCGGCGTGGCTAGGCTCAGGCGCGTGAGCCTCGCCGCCCTCGAGCCCCATCCCCACGCGCTCGCCGTGCTCGGCGCCGCGGCCTCCGGGCGCCCCTCGCACGCGTACCTGCTGCACGGGCCGGCCGGGAGCGGGAAGCGGGAGGCGGCGCGGGCGGTCGCCGCCGAGCTGCTCTCCCGCGGCGCCGCCGATCCCGACGGCGCGCGCACGCGGGCGCTGCACGGCGCGCATCCCGACCTCACGTGGGTGGTCCCGAGCGGCGCGCACGAGATGCTGCGGCGCG
>DATHJG010000955.1:0-2630 GCA_035489875.1 Solirubrobacteraceae bacterium
GGGATGAAGTCGCGCCACGCCGGCAGCGAGCCGTACAGCAGCCATGCGGCGGGCTCGTCATCGACGTCGTAGAGCGAGCGCCCGCGCCGCACGACGTCACCGGAGTCGCGGATCGCCGTCAGCATGCCGGCGGCCCCGGCCCTGAGCGGCGAGACGTCCGCGTAGCCGAGCGTGCCATCCAGCGACTCGCGATCCACGAGGTCGCGGCGCTCGACCGTGGCGGTGGCGCTCGGGGCGGCGCCATTGCGGGTCGCGCCCGGGGAGCTGCCGCCGTCGGCCAGGATCACCGCGGTGGCCGCGGCCGTCACCGCCGCGGCCAGCGCCGCGATCACGCGCGCGGGCCTCACCGCGCCGACTCCTCGGACGGCGGCTTCGGCCGCGTGTCCTTGCAGGCCTCCTCGGCCTCCCGGAAGTCAGGATCCTCGGGGTCGAGGCCACTGCCCACGCGGAAGCGGATCGTGGCCTCCCCGTTCTCGCCGAACGTCGGATCGGGGTAGTTCTCGATCCCCTGCTCGCGCATGCATCGGGCGTTGGCGAGCGCGGCCTCCTCGAACTCCTCCTGCTCCTCCTCGGAGAACTCGGGCCACTCCGACTCCGGCTTGTGCTTGTCACACGCCTGGTCGGCCTCCTTGAGCTTCGCGGGCGGGACGTCCCGGTCGGGGCCGCGCTGCCGCGTGCCGCCGTCTTCGAAGATCGGATCGGGCATGTCGATGCCCTGCTCGCGCATGCACTGCGCGTACTTCAGGCTCGCTTCTCGGGCCTCGCTGTCGCGGTCGACGGCCGGGCCCGCGCCGCCGGCCGGATCGCCGCCGCAGCCCGCGGCCAGCACGCCGACGGTCACGAGCAGCCCGAGGCTCGCGAGGCGCCAGCGCCCCGGGCCGCGGCCACCAGGCCTGCTCGTTGAGCGATCATGCATCTCGGTTCGTTCTCCTTGTTGACTGGAAGTCGCGTTCCTGGAGTGGTACGGGGCGGGCGGTTACCGGACGGGAACGGCAGCCGTTACCTCGCTGCAACCGGCGGTGCGCGATCCTTCGCGGCGCAGGCAAGCGATGCGCGTCCTCCTCGTCGAAGACCACAGAGAGCTGGCGGCCACGGTCGCGGCCGGGCTGCGCCGCGAGGGGATGGCGGTCGACCTCGCCTTCGACGGCGCCGCCGCGCTCGCCCATCCGGCGCTGGGCTGCTACGACGTGCTCGTGCTCGATCGTGACCTGCCGATCGTTCACGGCGACGACGTCTGCCGGCAACTGGTCGCGCGAGGCTCGCGCGCACGCGTGCTGATGCTGACCGCGGCCGGCGCCATCGACGACCGCGTCGACGGACTCGGGCTCGGCGCCGACGACTACCTCGCCAAACCGTTCGCGTTCGCCGAGCTCGTCGCGCGGATCCGCGCGCTCGCCCGGCGCGCCCAGCCCGCGCTGCCCCCGACCCTGGCCAGGGGCGACCTGCGCCTGGACCCGGGACGCCGCCTGGCCAGCCGCGCCGGCCGCCGGCTCGAGCTGAGCGCCAAGGAGCTCGCCGTGCTCGAGCTGCTGCTCGCGGCCGACGGCGCCGTCGTCTCCGCCGAGCGCCTGCTCGAGCGCGCCTGGGACGAGCACGCCGACCCGTTCAGCAACGTCGTCAAGGTGACGATCAGCCGACTGCGGCGCAAGCTCGGCGACCCGCCCGTGATCGAGACCGTCCCCCACGCCGGGTACCGCATCGCCTGACCCGATGCGACCGCGCTCGCTCCTCGCACGCACGCATGCCGCCACGCGCGTCGGGCTCCCTCCGCGCAGCGCCCGCCTGCGCCTCACCATGCTCTACGGCGCGCTCTTCCTCATCGCCGGCGCAGGCCTGCTCGCGATCACCTACGGGCTCATCGCGGTCACCGGAGAGAGCGACGCCAGCCACGTGCAGTCCCGTCCCCCCGGCGCAGCGGGCGCGCCGACAGGCGACGCCGGCCCGCCCGTGGCCCCGCAGATCCTCGAAATCGCCGAAGAGCACCAGAGCGTGGGGCGGCTGGTGCTCCTCTCCAGCCTCGCGCTGATGATCATGGCCGTCATCTCGACGGGGCTGGGCTGGCTGATGGCCGGCAGAGTCCTGCGGCCGTTGCGCACGATGACGACGCGCGCGCGAGAGCTCTCCGAGCACAACCTCCACCAACGGCTCGCGGTCGCCGGCCCCGACGACGAGCTCAAGGAGCTTGGCGACACGTTCGACGGGCTCCTCGGACGCCTCGAGGACGCGTTCGAGGCGCAGCGGCGCTTCGTCGCGAACGCATCGCACGAGCTCCGCACGCCCCTCACGCTCGAGCGCGCGATCATCGAGGTCTCGCTCGCCGATCCCGATGCCAGCGCCGAAACGCTGCGCCAAACGTGCGAACGCGTGCTCGCCGTCGGCGCCCACCAGGAACGCCTGATCGATGCGCTCCTCACGCTCGCCCGCAGCCAACGAGGGCCTGAGACGCGCGAGCCGGTCGACCTCGCCGCGATCACCGCCCACGTCCTTGAGGCAAGCGACCCAAACGGGCTGAACCTTCGCTGCGAGCTCAAGCCAGCCCGCGCCAACGGCGACCCCCGGCTCATCGAGCGGCTGATCGCGAACCTGCTCGACAACGCCATCCGCCACAATCTCCCTGGCGGCTGGATCGA
>DATHJG010000956.1:0-3433 GCA_035489875.1 Solirubrobacteraceae bacterium
CCGGCGCTGCTCGAACGCTCCGCCGCGATGGGACTCCACATCACCCACCTGTACGGGCTCACGGAGACCTACGGTCCGCTCGCCGTCTGCGCCTGGCAGCCGGAGTGGGACAGCCTCCCGGCGGCCGACCAGGCGCGGCTGCGCGCGCGCCAGGGCGTCGGCACCGTCGTCTCGCAGTCGCTGCGCGTGGTCGACGGCGGCATGCAGGACGTCCCCGCTGACGGCGAGACGATCGGCGAGGTGGTCATGCAGGGCAACAACGTGATGGCCGGCTACTACCGCGACCCGGAGGCCACGGCGCGCGCCTTCGCGGGGGGCTGGCTGCACTCCGGCGACCTCGGGGTGATGCATCCCGACGGCTACGTCGAGCTGCGCGACCGGGCGAAGGACATCGTCATCTCCGGCGGCGAGAACATCTCGACGATCGAGCTCGAGCAGGTCCTCCTCGCGCATCCCGCCGTGGTGGAGGCCGCCGTGGTCGGCATCCCAGACGAGCGCTGGGGCGAGGTCCCGCGGGCGTTCGTGACGCTGCGGGCGGGCGCGGCGTCATCCGAGGAGGAGCTCCAAGAGTGGGTGCGCGGCCGGCTCGCCCGCTTCAAGACGCCGCGCAGCGTCGTGTTCGTCGACGAGCTCCCCAAGACGGCCACCGGCAAGGTCCAGAAGTTCGTGCTGCGCCAGCTCGGCGACGTGTGAGCCGGCCATCTGCCCGACCGGCTGGCGCCAGCGCTCGTTCGGGTGGCTTGACTACCTACCGAGCGCTCGATAGAGTCGATTTGTGGCGCACTTGAGGGGCGCTGCACCATTGTGAGAGGAGAGGGCAATGAAGCACGCTGGTGCCGGCGCGGTCAGCAAATGGACGCGGTTTTTGGGCCTCTGTCTCCTGAGCGCGGTTCTCATGCTCAGCGCGTGTGGCGACGACGACGGGGGTGGCGGTGGCGACTCGCAGGCGAGCACGTCCGGCGCGAAGACGACGAGCGTCAAGCTCGCACTCGGCTCGCGCGGCCTGGTGTTCGCGCCGGTTGTGATCGCCGACGCCGCCGGGATCTTCGAGAAGCACGGGCTCGATGTCGAGCTCGTCGTCACCGGCAGCGGCGCCGTGACCTTCCCAGCGCTGCTCAACGGCGACACCCCGTTCGGCGCCATCGTCTTCAGCGACTCGCTCAAAGCGGCCGCCGAGGGCCAGCTCGTCACGAACGTCTCGACGATCATGAGCCAGTACGCGACCGACGTGGTGGTCACCAAGGAGTTCGCCGAGAAGAACGGCATCACCGGCGACATGGAGTGGCAGGACTCGATTGGCCGCATGAAGGGCGCCACGATCGCCATCGCCACGGTCGGCAGCGGCAGCGACCTGCTCCTGCGCTTCCTGCTCAAGGAGGCCGGCCTGGATCCGGACAAGGACGTCACGATCACGCCGATCTCGTCCGACACCGGGCGCCTCGCAGCCTTCCGCGCTGGCCGGATCGACTCCGTGCTCACGGCGTCCCCGGTCCCCGAGACGCTCGTCGACTCCGTCGGCGCCGTCTACGTCGCACGGCCGACGTCCGGCGGAGTTGAGCCGCTCGACGGCTTCGTCTACACGACGCTCGCCGTGAACAAGCAGTACGGCGAGAAGAATCCGGACGTCGTCAGCCGGATGGTCGCCGCGATGGCCGAGACCATGAAGCTCATCCACGACGACCCCGCCAAGGTCAACGAGGCGCTGTCGAACGCGGAGGGATTCAGCGAGCTCTCGCCCGAAGTGCTCGACCAGGCCATCAAGAACAACCTTCCCGCGATTCCCGCGAGCCCCGTCATCCCCGATGACGCGATCGCGCACAATGCGAAGCTGCTCGGTATCGAGAGCCCGCCGACCGCCGATCAGGTGATCGACAACAGCTACGCCGAGAAGGTCGCGGGCGGCGAGTAGCGATCACCACGTCATGGGAGCAGCAGGCATGGCCTCCACCAGCGAACAGGGCACGACCGCGACGGGCTTCGCGCCTGCACGACAACCGATGATCGAGTTCAACGGCGTGACCAAGAGCTTCCTGGGTGGCAACCGGAAGGTCGACGCCATCGTCGACGTCGAACTCACGGTGCGGGAGGGCGAGTTCCTCGCCATCGTCGGCCCGAGCGGCTGCGGCAAGTCGACGCTCCTGAACATGACGGCCGGCCTGATGGGGCCGACCCGTGGAGAGGTGCGATACCGCGGCCACCCGGTCGCGGGCGTGAACACGCGGGTCGGCTACGTCACGCAGCGCGACGACCTCCTGCCTTGGCGGACGGTGCTTGCGAACGTGACGCTGCCGCTCGAGATCCAGGAGGTCCCGCGCCGCGAGCGCCGGCAGCGCGCGCTCGATGCGATCGAGCTCGTCGGCCTCACCGGGTTCGACGCGCACTATCCGGCGCAGCTCTCGGGCGGCATGCGCAAGCGCGTCAACCTGGCTCGGACGCTCGTGTACGACCCCGAGACGCTGCTGCTCGACGAGCCGTTCGGGGCGCTTGACGCGCAGCTCCGTCTGCTCTTGCAGCAGGAGCTGCTCGATCTGCTCCAAGGCACGCAGAAGACCGTCATCCTGGTCACCCACGACCTCGCGGAGGCGGTCGTGCTCGCCGACCGCGTCGTCGTCTTCGGCACGAAGCCGGGCCGGGTGCTTGCGATCGAGGAGGTGCCGATGTCGCGGCCGCGTGATCTCGAGGCGGAGCGTTTCAGTCCGACGGCGGGCCGGGTGCAGGAGAAGCTCTGGTCCTACCTACGCAGCGAGGTCAGCAAGGGGGCCGAGGTATGAGCGAGCTCACGGCACCGGTCCCGGATCTGGGTGGCGGCGAATCGCGCTGGTCGGAGGGCCGCGCCCGGCGGCGGCGGAGGCTGACGATCTGGGCTGCGCGGCTGCTGCTCGTCCTCGTGTTCATCGCCATCTGGGGCATCACGAGCGGCCGGATCGTCGACGACTTCTACATCTCGAGCCCGGGCGACGTCGCCGACCAGCTGTGGGAGTGGACGACAGACGGGACGTTGACCTCAAACCTCTCCGTCACGCTCCAGGAGCTGATCCTCGGCTTCCTCATGGGCGCCGTCGGCGGGATGGTGCTCGGCGTTGCGGTCGGTCTCGGGCGATTCGCGAGCGAGGTCATCGAGCCGTTCGTGCAGGCCGCGTACAGCGTGCCGAAGATCGCGCTCATGCCGCTGTTCATCGTCTGGTTCGGCATCGGCATGCTGCCCAAGGTTCTGCTCGCCGCTGTGTCCGTGTTCTTCATCGTCTTCTTCACGACGTTCGCCGGCGTGCGCGAGGTCGACGCCAACTTCGTGAACGTGCTTCGAGTCATGGGCGCGAAGCGAACGGCGATCGTTCGCAAGGTCGTGCTCCCGTCGACGCTGACGTGGATCTTCGCCGGGCTCACAATCTCGGTCCCGCAGGCCTTCACGGGCGCGGTCGCAGGCGAGATCCTC
>DATHJG010000957.1:0-5435 GCA_035489875.1 Solirubrobacteraceae bacterium
AGGGGAAGCCAGCCGTAGCCGAGCCGCTCCTCCATCGCGACCGTGTCGACATGGGAGAGCCCGCGTCCCCCGACCTTCGCCGGCCAGTTCACCCCGATCAGGTGCGCCGCTCCGAGCGCCCGGTACACGGGCAACGAGTCGCCGTCGGACGGCATGCCGTGCAGCCGGTACTCGGGGTCCGTCTCAAGGGCGCCGGCGACTGCGGCGCAGAGCTCGTCGGCTTCGGCCTGCAGGGCGCGCTGCTGCTCTGAGAGCACGAGCCTCATGCGGCCTCGACGTGGCTCGCGCCGGCCCGGTCGACGGCGGCAGCGGCGGTCCGGAGCTGCGGGAGGATGGTGTCGACGAGCGTCTCGGGGGAGATGCGCATCGCGGGGGCCGCGACGTTGATGGCGGCCACCAGGCCGATGTCGGCCCGCACGGGAACGGCGCAGGACAGCAGCCCGGCCTCGTACTCGTCGACCGACACGGCGTAGCCCTGCGTGCGTGCGGTGTCGAGCCGCGGCGCCAGCTCCTCCCATGTGCGCGCCGTCTTCGGCGTCATCTGGGCGTACGGCTGCGGACCGAGCCGCTGCTTGGCGTCCTCGGGATCCAGCTGCGCGAGCAGGCACTTCCCGAGCGCTGTGCAGTGCGCCGACAGGCGCGCCCCGGGGGTGGCGTGAGCGCGGACGCGGAAGCTTCCCGGATATGACGAGAGGTAGAGCACCTCGGCCCCGTCCAGGATGGCCAGGTTCACCGTTTCGCCGGTGTCCACGCTGAGCGCCTGCAGATGCGGTCCGGCCAGCTCGGGTACCTGGAAACTCATGCGCATTGGCGCGACCAGCCGGATGACACCGGGGCCGAGCCGGAACTGCTTGGTGTGCGGTTCACGGGAGAGGAAGCCGCGGTCTACGAGCGTGGCGGTGACGCGATGGGCGGTCGGCACGGGCCACTGCAGCAACCCGGCGATATCGGAGAGCGAGAGCCGCGTGCGGTCGGCGCTGAAGAGCCCCAGCACGTCGAGGACGCGGCCGAGCGACTGCCCATCCTGATTTCCTCTGATCGGATCTGTCGTCATCTGAACGAAACCATCAAGCCGTCGAGCCGGCGCCCCGGAGGTCCAGGTGACCTGTGGCGGTGGGCTCGACGCCCGCGACGGTCTTCTTCACGGCCGTCAGGTACGACGCGAAGAAGGGGTATTGGACCGGCACCTCGTCGAGCAGCAGCGTCTGGATCTTGTTCGCCGTGGTGCGCTGGGATTCGACATCGAGCGCGGCCGCGTAGTCGTCGACGAGCTTGTCGTAGTCCTCGTTGTGGAAGTGCGCCGCGTTCCAGGTCCCGTCGCTCTTGAGCGGCGCGCCGAGGAGCACGTTGGGCACCGCGCGGTGGGCGTAGTTGGTGATCCCCAGGGTGGAGTCCAGCCACCGCGACTCACCGAAGACGGAGTCGCCGTAGTAGCTGGCCTTGTCGCTGATCTCGAGCGTGATCTCGATGCCGGCCTGCTTTGCGTCGTTCTGCAAGAGCTGAGCGTGGTCGGGGACATACAGCTCGTCGAGGGTGGAGAGCTTGACGCTGAAGCCATCGGCCTTGCCGGCGTCGGCGAGCAACTGCTTGGCCTTCTCCACGTCCTGCTGGCGCTGCGCCACCGACGCGTCGGTCGAGGCGTACCCGGGTGCGAACGGGCTGTCGTTGCCGGGGTCCGCCTTCTCCGCGAAGAGCCCGTCGACCAGGGCGCGGCGGTCGACCAGCAGCGCCAGGGCCTGCCGGACCCGCTTGTCCCGGAAGGGCTCGATGTCCGTGCGCGTGTGCACCTCGTCATGGGTGGCGGAACGCAGGGCGATCGTGCGGACGTTCGGATCCGTCAGCAGCGCCCTGCCGCCCGAGGCCGAGAACTGCGCCACGACGTCGACCTCGCCGCCCTGCATCGCGAGCACCGCGGCCTGCTCCTTGGAGTAGAAGCGCAGCTCGCTGCGGTCTGCGTTCGGCTGGCGGGTCGTGTCCCAGTAGTCGGGGTTCTTCACGAACGTCACGCCGATGTCGGGGGTGAACTTCTCGAGCTTCCACGGGCCTGTCCCGATGAACGTCTTCTCCCAGTCGCCGTCGAAGTCTCGCGGCAGGATGATGGCGTTGTAGTTGTCGGAGGAGACGAGGTAGGGGAAGTTCCCGTTCGGGGCGTCGAGCTGGAACTCGACGGTGGCGTCGTCGACCGCGGTGGCGTTGCCCTTGGAGAGCACTCCCCGGAACGCCGAGAGCGAGTTTGAGCCGCCATCGGGGTCGGCGAGCCGATCGATCGTCGCGACGACGTCCGCCGCCGCGAGCGGCCGACCGTCCTGGAACCTGATCCCCCGACGGAGCTTGAACGTCCAGACGGAGCCGTCGCGGTTCGGGTTCCAGCTCTCGGCGAGGCGGGGCTGCAGCCTGAGCTTGGTGTCGGCCCAGGTCAGGTACTCGCCGCTCTGTCCGAGGATGGCGATACCGCCGTAGTTATTGAGCGTGAGCGGGTCGAGCGCCCCGGTCGGCGCCGCGATGCCGGAGCGGATGGTGCCGCCCTTCTTGACCTTCGGCTGCTGCGATCGGTCGGTCTGCTCGCCGCCCTTCTCGCCGGAACCGCACGCGCTCGCGAGGAAACCCAAGAGCGGTAGGGAGACGCCGATCACCGTTCCGCGACGCACGAAGTCGCGTCGGCTGATCGTCCCCCCGCGGTACGCGTCGATCAGGTCGTTCTCGAGCTCGCTGCTGCGCGAGCGCACAGCGTCGACGCGGAGCCGGGTCTCCTTCATCATCGCCCCTTGACTTCCGTTGAACGAACATGATTTCATCTGAGCGGAACTATTGTGAAGCCAGCGACGTCTGTCAAGGTGCGCTCGCCGATCGGCGCAACGCCGACGAGCAAGCCCGTCGCCTCCGAGCAGCTCGCGCCGTGACGCACTGGCGCTCGGTCATCCGCAAGCCGCTGGTCGACCTCGGGCCGTACGTGCCGGGCTCCAGCGCCGAGGACGTCCGCCGCCGTCACGGCCTCTCAGAGGTGGCTCGGCTGAACTGGAACGAGGGGCTGTTCGGGCCGCTGCCGGGCGTCCTCGAGGAGGTCGCCACCGGCCTGAAGGACGCCTGGGCCTACCCCGACCGCACCTACGGGGAGCTGCGCGAGCGCCTGGCCACGTGGTTGGGGACGGACGTCGATCAGATCCTCCCGGGCCACGGGATCCAGGCGCTGCTGCTCACGCTGGTCGCCGCCTTCGTCGAGCCCGGCGACCGGGTCGTGGTCCCGCATCCGACGTACGGCCTCTACGCCCAGGCGTGCCGGGCGGCGGGCGCCCGGGTCGAGCGTGTCGCGGGCCCGGATCTGGCCCTCGACCTCGACCTGATCGCGGCGGCCGCCCACGAGAGCGATGCGCGCCTCGTGTTCGTGTGCGACCCGAACAACCCCACCGGCCTGCGGCTCGGGGCCGCGGAGTGGGCGGCCTTCCTCGACGCGCTCCCGGACGGCTGCGTCGTGGTCGCCGATGAGGCCTACGCCGACTACGTCGCACCGGGCGAGCGCATCGACCGGCTCGCCGACGTCGCCGCGGGGCGGCCGGTGGTGGTCCTGCGCACGTTCTCGAAGATCTTCGGCCTCGCCGGCCTGCGGCTCGGCTACGCGGTGGCCGACCGTGCCCTGACCCCGTATCTGAACAGCGTCCAGGTTCCCTTCAACGTCAACCACGCCGCGCTGGCCGCCGGCTGCGCGAGCCTGACCCGCGTGCACCTGGTCGACGACCGCCGCGAGGCGACCCGCGACGCTCGCCGGCTGCTCGCCGGCCGGCTCGCCGCCGGCGGCCTGCGCCCCCTGCCCTCAGACGCCAACTTCCTGCTCACCCCGCTGGGCACCGACGACGTCGCCGTGGCCGAGGCCCTGGCGCACCGCGGCCTGCTCGTGCGCCCCGGCAGCGAGTTCGGCCTCCCCGGCCACGCCCGCATCACGGTCGGGCCCCCCGAGCTGATGGAGCGCGCGGCGGACGAGCTCCTCCAGGCGCGCGCGAGCGTCCGCGCGCCGGGTTCGCGCAGCGCCATCTGAGGGCGGTTCGCTCAGGCGATCAGCTAGCGGCGGTAGCCGTAGCGCTCGACCGCGCGCTCGACGAGGCGGTCGAGGTTGCCGTCCTCGCGCAGGCGCTCCGCGAGCCGCGAGCGGATCTGCTCCGGCTCGGACGCGCCGGTGTCGGTGAGTTGGACGCTCGCCCCGACCGAGAGCACGCGCAGGACGCGGCCGCTCGCGTCGGCGGCGGCGAGCTGGGCGTCGGACAGCGCCCACGGGTCGATCGCGCGTTCGGCCTCGGTGACCGATGCGAACACGTCGAGCTCGCCGTAGGAGCCGAAGAGGAGGATGGGAGCTTGGGCTGTCATAGGTCTGGTCTCAGTATTCGGCAGGTGGCCGGCGAATTCCCAGCCGCATTGTCAGAAGCTTCACATCACCCGCCAAGTCCGTGTCTCCGGCGTTCCCCCGGATGGGGGGTGGCAAGCCCCACTACCGCCGGCGGGCGGCCTCGCGCTCGAGCAGCGCGTTGCCCTTCTCCAACTGCCCGACGGACGCTGCGGTGACGGACGCCGCGCCGGTGTCGCGGTTCACGCGCGCGTGGATCACCTTGTGCGGTTCGCCGGTCAGGCGGGAGAGCGCGGAGACCAGCGCGCGGCGCTCGTCGCGCAGCCGCTCGCGCCGCTCGTGCGCCGTCTCCTCCGCCGGGCGCGACGGGGCGCTCGGCGCGGGCGCGGCCGCGGCCGACGCCGTGAATGCCGCGAGCGCCGGGGAGGGCGGCGGGTCGGCCGCGAACAGCGACATCGTCTCCCCCGGCTGGGTCGTCTGGAGCATCTCCGCCTCGCCGTGCGCGCTGGACCACAGCGCCCGGAAGGCGTCGCCCGCTTCGGAGCGCACCCGCTCGGCCGGCTCCTCGAGCGGCTCGCCCTTCGGCTCCAGGTCCAAGGCGTGCCGACGCTCCTCCTCCACCTGCGCCGCGAGGCGCTTGAGCGTCGGGTCCGCGGGGAGGAAGACGTGGCTCATCTGGTCCTTCGGCGCCGGCGTGCGGCGGATGAAGCGGCCGACGACCTGGCGGAAGAACAGCTCGGTGCGCGCGCTCGTCGCGTAGACGCCGACGCGCAGCCGCGGGACGTCGACGCCCTCGGAGACCATCAGCACGGACACGAGCCACGAGCCGTGGCCCGCGGCGAAGCGCGCGATCCGGTCCGAGGCGTCGGGCGCATCGCTCGTCACGATCTCGGGCCGCTCCCCCGCGACGTGCTCCAGCCGGGCGGCGAGCGCCTCGGCGTGCTCCTTGTCGGCCGCGATGACCAGCCCGCCGGCGGTAGTGGGGCTTGCCACCCCCCATCCGGGGGAACGCCGGAGACACGGACTTGGCGGGTGATGTGAAGCTTCTGACAATGCGGCTGGGAATTCGCCGGCCACCTGCCGAATACTGAGACCAGACCTA
>DATHJG010000958.1:0-6788 GCA_035489875.1 Solirubrobacteraceae bacterium
CGACCGGCGACGACGTCACGTTCCTGGTGCGCGAGCTCGTGGACGGCGTGCCCACCGCGATCGAGGCCCCGGGCCGCGTCGAGGTGCGCGGCGAGGCCGTGATGCTGCGCTCGACGTTCGCCGCCTACAACGCCGCGCACCCCGACAAGCCGCTGATCAATCCGCGCGGCGCCGCCGCGGGGACGATCCGCGCGAAGGACCCGGCGATCGTCGCCGAGCGGCGCCTGCGCTTCTTCGCGTTCGACCTCGACACCGCCGACGGCGCGCAGGCCGACGTGGAGGAAGCGCTGCGCACGCTCGGCTTCGACGCGGCCGACATGCGCCACTGCGACGACGCGGCCGCCGCACAGGACGTGATCGCCGCGATCGAGGCGCGGCGCAACGAGCTGGACTACGACCTCGACGGCGCCGTGCTCCGGCTCGCCGACCGCAACGCGTACGCCGCCGCCGGGACGCGCGCAAACAGCCCGCGCGGGGCGCTCGCGTTCAAGTACGCGGCGGAGGAGAAGACCACCGTGCTCGCCGACGTCATCTGGGACGTCGGCAAGATCGGCAAGGTCGCGCCGGTCGCCGTGCTCGAGCCGGTGTTCGTCGGCGGGACGACCGTGACGCGCGCGACGCTCGCCAACCAGGAGGTCATCCGCGCCCGCGACGTCCGGATCGGCGACACGGTGCTGGTGCGCCGCGCCGGCGACGTGATCCCGTTCGTGGCCGGCGTGCTCGACGCCTCCAAGCGCACCGGCGCCGAGCGCGAGATCGCGGCGCCCGAGGCGTGCCCATCGTGCGGGCAGCCGCTCACCGAGCAGGGCAACAGCCGCGAGCTGTACTGCACCAACGTCGCCTGCCCGGCGCAGACCGTGCGGCGCCTGATCCACTGGGCGTCGCGTGCGGCCGCCGACATCGACGCGATCGGGCCCGTCTGGATCGAGCGGCTCAGCGAGGCCGGGCTGCTGGAGCGCGCGTCGGACTTCTACGCGCTCGAGCGCGACACGCTGCTGGGCTTCGAGCGGATCGCCGACGTGTCCGCCGACCGCATGGTCGAGTCGATCGACCGCAGCCGCGCGGTCGGCCTGCGCCGCGCGCTGATCGGGCTCGCGATCCCGATGGCCTCCGAGGGCACCGCCGCGCGGCTGTGCCGCGCCGGCTACGGCAGCCTGGAGGAGGTCGCCGACGCCGGCGAGGAGCGCCTCCAGCAGGTCGAGGACATCGGGCCGAAGGTGGCGGCCAGCCTGCACGCGCACCTCAACCGCGATACGACGCGCGCCGAACTGGCGCGCCTGCGCGAGCTCGGCGTCGATCTCGACGTGCGCGAGGAGGACCTCCCGCCCAAGGTCGCCGCCGACGCGCCGCTGGCCGGCAAGACGGTCGTCATCACCGGCACGATCGCCGACCCGCGCAGCGGCGAGAAGGTCGGCCGGCCCGCGTTCCAGCGGCTGTGCGAGCGCGCCGGCGCGAGCGTGGCGTCGTCGGTCTCCGCCACCACCGACCTGCTCATCTGCGGCGCGAACGTCGGCGCGAGCAAGACCGCCAAGGCGGAGAAGCTCGGCGTCGAGGTCGCCGACCAGGACGCCATCTGGCGCCTGCTGCTCGACGCCGGGGTGACCTAACCGCGGACAGTCGCGCCCTCGTGGGCGAGCAGCTGGCGCTTGCGCGCCGGGCCGCCGCCGTAGCTCCCCACGCCGCCGCTGCCGGGCAGCACGCGGTGGCAGGGGACGACGATCGGGACGGGGTTCGTCGCGCAGGCGCTGCCGACCGCGCGGGCGGCCTTCGGGTGGCCGATCCGCGCGGCGAGCGTCCCGTAGGTCACGACGTCGCCGGGCCCCACCTCGGCGCGCAGCGTCTCGAGCGCCGTGCGGCGGAAGTCGGAGCGGACGAGCGAGAGGTCGACCGGGACGTCGAGCGACTCGTCCTCGCCCTCGAAGTACGCGGACACGATGTCGCGCGTGGCGGCGAGCTCGCGGTCGGAGGCGACGATGCGCGGGCCGAGCCCGGCGGCGACCTGCGCGAGCAGCGCGTCCTCGGGCTCCTCGGGGAACCCGACGCGGACGACGCCCCGCTCGCCCTGGACGATCAGCAGCGTCCCGATCGGCGTGTGCAGACGGGTGTAGACGGCGTCGGCGAGACCTTCCCGCACGGCGGCGGAGGCGATGGCGTCGAGCATGTGGCTGGGAAGGGTCATGCGGCGATCCCCTGTGTGCGGAGGGTGCGGATGGCGGTGGAGACCCGCTGGCGGGCGGCCACGGTCGAGACGCCGAGGCGGCTCGCGATGCAGTCGTACTCGAGGTCCTCGACGAAGCGCAGGCGCAGCGCGGCCTGCGCGCTCTCGGGCAGGTCGCCGATCAGGACGTCGAACGTGTCGTCGTAGTGCTCGGGCTCCGAGACGCGCTCCGGCGGCTCGTCGGTGAGCACCTCGCGGCGGCGGGAGCGCTGATGGTCGAACGCGGTCGTGGTCGTCACGCGGTACAGCCACGCCCGCAGGTGCTCGGCGTGGCGCAGGCGGGGATAGGCCCGGAGCGCGCGCAGCAGCGCGTCCTGCAGGACGTCCTCGCCGTTCGCGTCGCCGGCGATCCGCCGCGCGTGCACGAGCAGCTCGTCGCCGTGGGCTTCCACGAGCGACCAGAACGGGGGCAGGACGACCGTGCTCACGTCCCTTCAACGTGGCAGGTCGCGCGGATGTGAGGGTGCTCGCTGGACTCGTCCGCCGGCCGTGGTGTAATCTCTATCAAATCAATAGACAATATCGGGAAAGGTGGTAGGGATTTGCGGGTTTCCGCAGCGGTCGCCGGGCGATGTCCGGTCATCGCGATCATCGGCGGCGGGTTCTGCGGGACGCTCACCGCGGTGCAGCTGCTGCGGCAGGCGGGGCCGGGCACCCGGATCCTGCTGATCGAGCGCAGCGGCGACTTCGGCCCGGGCGTCGCCTACGCGACGCGCGACGACCGCCACGTGCTGAACGTCCCGGCGGCGCGCATGAGCGCGTTCGCCGCGGAGCCCGACGACCTCGTCGAGTGGGCGGGGGTGGAGCCGGAGGCCTACATCCCGCGGCGCGTCTACGGCGAGTACCTGCGCGCGCGGCTGGCGCGCGCGGCGGCGCGCTCGGCCGCGCGCCTGGAGCGCGTGACCGGGGAGGTCGTCCGCGCACGACCGGCGCGCGGCGCGATCGAGCTCGTGCTGGCCGACGGCGGCCGGCTCGCGTGCGACCGCACGGTCCTGGCGCTCGGCAGCCTCCCGTCGTCGCCGGTCTGCGAGCTGCCGGACGACGAGCGCGTGATCCGCGACCCGTGGCGCGACCTGCCGGTGGGCGGCTCGACCACGCTCGTCGTCGGCGCCGGCCCGACCGCGGTCGACGTCGCGCTCAGCCTGTGCGGCGCCTCGCCGCGCGCGCACGTGATCGCGGTGTCGCGCCATGGCCGGCTGCCGTTCGCGCACCGCGGCGGGCTGCGACGTCCCGTGCCGGCGCCCGCGCTCCCCGCCGGCCCGCTGCGGCTCGACGAGCTCGAGCAGCGGATCCGCTCGCACATCGCGCGCGTCGACGCCGGCGGCGGCGACTGGCGCGACGCGATCGACGGGCTGCGTCCGCTGCTCCCCGACCTCTGGCGACGGCTGCCGCTCCCCGACCGCCGGCGGTTCCTCGGCGAGCGCCTGCGCGCGTGGGAGGTGCGGCGCCACCGGCTCGCGCCCGCGGCGGCCGCGTCCGTGCGCGCGCTGCGCGTGCAGGGGCGGCTCACGCTCGTCGCGGGTGGGGTGGACCGGATCCGCGCGCGCCGCGGGGGGATCGAGCTGCGGCTGCACGACGGCCGCTCGCTCACCGCCGCCCGCGTGGTCACGTGCACCGGCGCCGGCATGGCGATCGCCGCCACGCCGGACCCGCTCGTCCGCGGCCTGCTCGCCGACGGCCACGCGAGCGCCGACCCGCTCGGGCTGGGCCTGCGCGCGACGCCGGACGGCGCGCTGCTCGACGCGGCCGGCCGCAGCGACGAGCGCATCTGGCTGCTCGGGCCGCTGCGCCGCGGCGAGCTGTGGGAGTCGACCGCCGTGCAGGAGCTGCGCGACCAGGCGGCGGTCGTCGCCGGCGGGCTCTGCGGGTCGCTCGCCGCGACGGGTCCCGAGCCGCTCGCGGTGCCGGCGTGACGCCTCCGCCGCTCCAACCGCCACAATGAACGGGTGAGGATCTCCGCGAAGGTGGATTACGCGATGCGCGCGCTCGTCGAGCTCGCGGCTTCCGGCGACGGCGCGCCCGTCACCGCCGAGCGGCTCGCCGACGCGCAGGGGATCCCGCAGAAGTTCCTCCAGAACATCCTGCTCGAGCTGCGGCGCGCCGGGATCGTCGCGAGCCACCGCGGTCCGGAGGGCGGCCACGCGCTCGCCAAGGCGGCGGACAAGATCACGGTCGCCGACGTCATCCGCGCGGTCGACGGCCCGCTCGGCTCGGTCGCCGGGCACGCGCCCGAGGACATGGAGTACCAGGGCTCCACGATGCGGTTGAAGGACACGTGGGTCGCCGTGCGCGCGAGCGTGCGCGGCGTGCTCGAGGGCATCACGCTGGACGACATCGCCTCCGACCACCTGCCGCCGTCGATCAGCGGGTTGATCGACGCGAACGACGCCTGGGTGCGGCGCTAGCCAGCCCAGCGCTCCATTCCTTACCCACGCGATGGCGAGGGTGGCGCGTTCGCGCCGACGTCACGGCCGACGCGCATCAGGCGAGCGGCTGAATCCAGCGGCCGTGCCCCTCGGCGAGGGCGAGGTCGCGGTCCACGCCCTGGGAGTCGCGCAGCGCCAGAAGGGGAGCGCTTCGATCGGAGGGCGAGCCTCGCGGAGGGATTTCCAGTGAGACGTGCAGCACCCGCCGCCGTCTGCCCAGCGCGGCGATCGCCGCATCGAAGGCGGCGCGGCGGTCCGCAGGGACGTGCATGCGGACCATGGCGTGAAACACGACCAGCGGGATGTCGTCGGCCAGCCGCTCTGCATCCAGCCGGGGCAGCATCTCGATCGCGTCCCCTTGCAGGATGGTCGGGGGGTCGGCGGCGACGGCGTCCAGAGCGGTGGCGAGCTCGCCGAAGCGATCTCGGTGCTCGGGCCAGACGAGTGCCTGGAGCCATAGTCGCTGCTCGGGATCGGTAGCGTCGACGGGGTGCAGATCGACCCCGAGCCGGTCCCGGACCGGCGGGATGCGGTCGAGATCTGGCGGCGGGTGGTCGGCGCGCCACTGCGGACGCAGGGTCAGCGGCGCGTCGGCCGGTCCGAACCTCCGGCCCGCGGTGTCCAGCGCCCAGCGGTCGAAACGCAGTTGGATCCCGGCGCTGGGACCGATCTCGAGGAAGGTGACCGGCCCCTGGATGCGGTGGCTGAGCTCGTGCATGGCCAGGCGCAGGGCTCCGCCGCGGCCGGGGACGTTGGTTTGCACGAGCCGCTCGCAGACGATCTGGGCGATGGCGTCGTGGTGGTCGGCGCAGAAGGCGCCGAACTCGACACCTGCGCCCTGTGGGGGCTCCGCGTCGTCGCCGCACACCGAGGCGAAGAAGCGAGCGAACGGCAGCTCGGGGTTCTTGAGGACGAGCAGGTGGGTCGCGGCCATCAGCATGTTTGCCGGCTGCTGGCCGGGACGAGTCCCGGCGGCGAGGTCGAGCAGATGCTCGTCGGTGGCCACGGTGCGCGAGAGCACCTGATAGAGCGGCGAGGTGGCAAACCACGCATCGCCGCGGGCGAACCGCCTGACCAGCGTTTCACGGTCGAGCATCAGGGATCGATCGCCTCGATGCCCACGATCCTACGATCAGGGCGAAGTCATCAGCGGCCACGGAAGGCGCACCGGCAGATACTCGCCAGGCCAGTCGGCATACGCCTCGTCCGGTTCGTCGGTCGCCTTGGCGACGGATGCGCCGTACGTCGCGGCCACCTCGCTCTCCGGGTAGTGCAATGTCTCCACTTCCGGCCGTACACCGATCATGAGGATCGCGCACGGCCCGTCGCCGGCGCCGACGATGACGTGGCGGGTGTCGGGCGGACAGTGGAAGTAGTCCCACTGGCGCAGCGGTCGTTCCTCGTCTTCGACGATCAGCGTGCACTCGCCGGCGAGCACGAGGAAGCCTTCCTGCCCGCTCTCGGTGTGGTAGAGCGCGTTCGGCTCGCCAGGCCAGACGACGCGGACGTTGACTCCGAAGTCGCGGAAAGGCGACTCCCGCGACTCCAGCGGATACACCGCGCCGCCCTTCTCGTCGTTGCGGACCGCGAGCGCGTCCGCGAGGTTCAGGACGAACCAGCCGTCCGAGGTGATGTAGCGGCCGTACGGGGTCTCCTGCGAGCTTGCTTCCTTCACGGGCATTCGTCCTCCTCAGGGATAAGGCTTGGGCAGGAGCGCTCAGGAGCTGCCGCTTGACGTGCTCCGCGCGACGACCACCAGACGCGAGCTGACCGGGCTAGTACTCGCGCGACGCGCGGTACACGGTGACGCAGCCGTACACGCCCGCCCCGATCAGCGCCAGCCAGACGAGCACGGCCAGGCCGCAGTCGTCCCACATCCGGCGCGTCGCGATGAGCGCGAACGCGATCAGGGCGACCGAGCCGTAGAGCAGCCCGCGCACCTTGTCCTCGAGCATGAACAGCGACGTGCGGTGCTCCATGTACATCCGGTAGCCGAAGAACACGAGTCCGCCGGCGAACACGAGCCCGAGGATGTTGTTGATCGTCCCCGTCGCCGTTCCGCCGCCCGGCAGCAGCCACACGGCCAGCGCGATCAGGATGAGGATCGCGAAGTTGCGGAGGTGCGTGTTGCGGTCCGGGTCCAC
>DATHJG010000959.1:0-2002 GCA_035489875.1 Solirubrobacteraceae bacterium
CGGGGTGTTCGGGTAGGGCTTCATGCCGGCGCGTAGATCGCACGGAACACGTCGGCGGCGATCGGGTAGGGGTCGCCGTTGCTGTCGAGCTGAGCTGCCCCGACGGGTGGCTCGCGCTCGACAGCAACGGCGACCCCTACCCGATCGCCGCCGACGTGTTCCGTGCGATCTACGCGCCGGCATGAAGCCCTACCCGAACACCCCGCGTCACAACGCGGTCGCCGCCTGCCTGCAATTCCACTGGCACGACATCGACCCCGACTCGGCGCGCACGCTGGCGGTCAAGATCATCGAGACGCTTGACCGCGTCGACCGACGGGAGGCGACGTGATCGCAGACGCCTCCCGTCGACTGCTCGCGGCGGCGCACGAGCTGAACGATCTGAGCGGCAAGCTCGTCGAGATCGAACGCCAGCTCGAGCCCGTCGAGGACCAGGTCAACGGCTTCATCGAGAGCTTCGTCGCGGACCTCTGGGAGGACCACGTCAAGCACGAGGTCAAGTTCCCACCCGAGGCGGTGCGAAGCGCGCTCGCGCATCAGGCGATCGACGTCGAGATCTACGCGCGCTACCGCGCGCTCAAGCGGACGCGCGTGCGGCTCAAGCAGCGGCTGTCAGATCTGCGCGAGATCGTCGCCGCGCAACGCTCGATCGTCTCGGCGGCCAAGACGGAGCTGGAGGCATCTGAGGGTCCGCAACCGCAGTGGTCGCGATGAGCGAGGCGCGGATGCATGAGCGGGCGATCGTGCTCGACGGACTGAGCGACATCTACTCCAGCCCGGAGCTGGTCATGGGCCTGCGGATCGGCGCGCTCGGCGGGCGCACACCCGACGAGGCGATCGAGGCGGGCGACGTCGAAGCGGTCATGGACTGGATCGAGATCCTGCGGTCGGGGGCGTTCTCGTGAGTGAGCCGCTGTCTCACGTCGAGGGCATCATCGTCGCCGAGGCGGTCGAGAGCGCCGTGCGCTTGAGCCTGAGTAAGCCGACTGCCACGTACGGCGACGCCGCGCGTGCGGCGCATGACGCCGTGCTCGACGCGCTCGCCGCGATCCGAGCGCCGGCATGAAGAAGCAGCCGACCTTCGATGACCTCGTCGACGACGCGCTCGTGGTCTTCCGCCGCGAGTACCAGGACAGCTTCCCGATCGGAGGCGACGAGTCAGATCACGACGCGGCTGAGCGCGCCGCGATCGAGGCCGTGCTGATCTCGACTCCGATCTGCTGCCGGCACTGCGGGGAGTGGACGTGACCGAGCGCGAGATCTTCTGGGCGCTGCTCTGGGGTGACGAGCACTCCCGCCATGAGGTCCATCTACGCCAGGACGGCGAGCGCGTCGTCTGCTGGATCCCCTGTCACCACCAGGGCCGGCTGACCCGGCTGCTCGACTCAGACGAGTGCTTCGTCTCGGCGGTTCCCCGTCGCCGGCCCGACACCCTGAGCTGGGGGCCGGCGCACATGCTCTGGTCTTCTCTCTCAAAGCCCGAGCACTGCCAACGCCTCGAGCGCTTCCAGCCGGCACCGACGCTGGTGTGGCGCGATCGCCGCTCGTCACGTCGATGGGCCGCGTGGAGCCTCTCCCGTCCGCTCTCGCCGCAGTTCGTGCAGCAGGCGACAGAACGCCTTGCTCACCACCTGGGCGGACTCAGACGGGCCGCATCGCCCGAGGCTCTGATCGCGTCTCCCTTCTCTGGGCATTGGGCCGTCGAGTTCCACACGCCCGAGACCTACACGGCGCGGGAGGTCGTCGGCCAACTGCGCGATGCACCCGATCCGCACCAGTGGAAAGCGATGGCGGCGTGACGGTGTGCGAGCGCTGCGGCCAGGAGCGTCACGCGCCGGAGGAGATCTCGGCGCACCCAAGGGCGCGCGTCTGCTTCGCCTGCTCCCGCAAGCGACACGCCGCCTGGACGCGCAAGCGCAGGCGCGAACGCATGGCCAGCGACCCGGAGTACCGCGAGCGCGAGCGGGCACGCCAGCGCGACTACGCGCGCAAGCGGTGGCAG
>DATHJG010000960.1:0-3095 GCA_035489875.1 Solirubrobacteraceae bacterium
CTCGTCCAGGCGCTCTACGAGGCGACCGACCAGGGTGACTGCATCCTCGCGACCGACATCGGCCAGCACCAGATGTGGGCGGTGCAGTACTTCCACTTCACCAAGCCGCGGCGCTGGATCCAGTCGGGCGGCCTGGGGACGATGGGCTTCGGGCTCCCTGCCGCGATGGGCGCGCAGGTGGCCCGGCCGGAGGTGCGGACGATCGTGCTGTCGGGCGACGCGTCGATCCAGATGAACATGCAGGAGCTGTCCACGCTCGCGACCTTCGGCATCCCCGTGAAGGTCGTGATCATGAACAACGGCTACCTCGGCATGGTCCGCCAGTGGCAGGAGCTCTTCTGGGACCGGCGCTACTCCGCGGTCGAGATGAGCCAGTGGCCGGACTTCGTCAAGCTGGCCGAGGCGATGGGCTGCCACGGCGTGCGGCTGACGGACAAGACGACGCTCGTCGACGACCTGCGCGCGGCGCTCGCCCTCGACGGGCCGGTCGTCATCGACGCGCGCGTCACCAAGGAGGAGTCCGTGTACCCGATGATCGCGCCCGGCCAGGCCGCGCGCGACATGGTGGGCTGAGGCATGGGCGAGCCCGGAACGAAGGAGCTGCTGTCGCTCGAGGACCTCGAGGCGGCGTCCGGCGTGCGCACCGGCCGCAAGCACGTGCTGTCGATCCTGGTGGAGAACAAGCCCGGCGTCCTGACGCGGATCGCCGGCCTGTTCGCCCGCCGCGGGTTCAACATCGACACGCTCGTGGTCGGGCCGACCGACGACGCGTCGCTCTCGCGCATCACGCTCACGGTCGACGGGGCGATGCACCCGATCGACCAGGTGACCAAGCAGCTGCACAAGCTGGTCAACGTGCTCAAGATCCGCGACCTGGAGCCCGAGGAGGCGGTCGCGCGCGAGATGGCGCTGTTCAAGATCTCCGCCGACGCGGGAGCGCGCGGCGAGGTCATGCAGGTGGTCGAGATCTTCCGCGCGAAGGTCATCGACGTCCAGCGCCGCTCCGTGATCGTCGAGGTCACCGGGACACACGACAAGGTCGAGGCGTTCGAGCGGATGGTCCGCCCGTTCGGCCTGGTCGAGATGGCGCGGACGGGCGAGATCGCCCTCTCGCGCGGTCGCGGCGAGACCTGACGCAGGCCGCCGGCGTTCAAGCCGGCGCGGGGTTGCTCCGATAAGTGGAAGGTGCACAACGCCACGGATCGGCACGCCTCGCCCCGGACAGCCCGCGCCCTCTCGGCGCTCGGCCGCAAGCCATGGCTCGAGCACTGGCTCGACACGGTACGCGACCTCAGCGAGCTGACCGCCACGCATCCGATGATGGACGCGGTCATCGACGAGATCGACGGCCGCATGATCCGCGTCGGCGATCGCTGGCTCGCCGACTTCGCGTCATGCAACTACCTCGGGTTCGACCTCGATCGCGAGATCATCGAGGCGGTGCCCGCCGCCCTCGACGCCTGGGGCACCCACCCGAGCTGGTCGCGCCTGCTCGGCAGCCCGGCGCTCTACGAGCAGATCGAGGAGCGGCTGACGGAGCTGCTCGGGTCCGAGGACTCGCTCGTGCTGCCGACGATCACGCACATCCACATGTCGGTGATCCCGCTGCTCGCGGCGTCGGGGACGATCTTCCTCGACGAGCGGGCGCACAAGACCATCTACGACGGCTGCCAGGCCGCCAAGGCCCGCGGCGCGGCGGTGCGCCGCTTCCGCTTCGAGGACCCCGACCACCTCGACCAGCTGATGGGCGCCGAGCGCGACCCGACGCGGCTGGTGTGCATGGACGGCGTGAACAGCATGACCGGCAATCCGCCGGATCTCGCCGCCTTCGCGGAGGTCGCGCGGCGCCACGGCGCGCTGCTCTACGTCGACGACGCTCACGGCTTCGGCGTCATCGGAGAGCGCGCGAAGGACGAGACGTCCCCCTACGGGATGCGCGGCAACAGCGTCGTCCGCCACGCCGGCGTGACGTACGACAACCTCGTGCTCGTCGGCGGCTTCTCCAAGGCGTACTCGTCGCTGCTCGCGTTCATCGCCTGTCCCACCGAGGTCAAGCAGATGCTCAAGGTCGCCGCCTCGCCCTATCTCTACTCGGGCCCCTCGCCGGTGGCCTCGCTCGCCACGGTGCTCGCCGGATTCGACGTGAACGAGCGGCGCGGCGACGAGCTCCGGGTGCGCCTGCACCGGCTCACCGCGCGGGTCCTCGACGGCCTGGCGCGGCTCGGCGTGGCCACGCCCAACCGGTCGGGGCTGCCGATCGTCGAGATCCCGCTGCGCGACCACCGCAAGATCGGCGAGGTCGGGAGCTACCTGTTCGACCACGGCGTCTACGTCACGCTCGCCGCCTATCCGCTGGTCCCCAAGGCCGAGGTGGGGTTCCGCGTCCAGCTCACCGCCGCGAACACGCTCGACGAGGTCGACACGTTGCTGCGCGCGCTGGAGAGCCTGAGCGAGCGCGGGTTGCTGCGCGCGCCTGAGGATCCGATCGGGACCCTGGTGGCCTGAGATGCGCCGTCCCCCCGCATGGCTGGCATACCTGACTGCCGGCGTCCTGCTGACCGCCGCCTACCTGCTGGTCCCACCGCTCAAGGGCAGCGGGCCGGTGATGAACCTGCTCGGCCTGTCGCCCGTGATCGCCATCCTCATCGGCGTGCGGCTGCACAAGCCGCGCTCGGTGGCGCCGTGGGGCTTCTTCGCCGTCGGCTTCCTGCTGTTCTGGTTCGGCGACCTCTACACGTACAGCTACCCGCTGCTGCTGGACCGCGAGGTGCCGTTCCCGTCGCTGGGCGACGGCGCGTACATCCTCGTGTACCCGGTCCTCATCGCCGGCCTGCTGCTCCTGATCCGGCGGCGCTCGGCCCGCGGCGACTTCGGCGGCGTGATCGACGGCCTGATCCTCACGGTGGGCCTTGCTCTCCCCCAGTGGATCGCGCTGATGGCCCCGTACCTGCACGACACCGAGCTCTCGACGGTCGCCAAGCTCGTCTCGATCGCGTACCCGCTCGGCGACGTGCTCCTGCTGGCGGCCGCGATCCGGCTCGCGCTCGACAGTGGCCGGCGCGCGCCCGCGTTCTACCTGCTCAGCTCGAGCATCG
>DATHJG010000961.1:0-3716 GCA_035489875.1 Solirubrobacteraceae bacterium
CGTGCGCACCACCGCACGAACCGTGGAGACCCGGTCGCGAGCCCCGTGCATCAGCACGAGCAGATCACCGATGTCGCTCACGCGCGAATCATCGCGCCTCACTGCTCAGAGCATGTAGTAGAGGAGCTCGCCGTCCTCGCCGATGCGGTGCAGGCCGACGCGCTCGAGCAGCCGCTGCGACGCGAGGTCGCTGCGCGTCGCGTCCGCCAGCACGCACGTCAGCCCCGGCTGCTGCCGCGCCCACTCCAGCAGCACCGAGAGCGCCTCGGTCGCGTAGCCCTGGCCGCGCGCGTCCTCGGTGATCGCGCAGCCGAGCAGGACGGCGCCGGTGTCGTCCGGCGGTCCCATGAACCCGGCGTCGCCGATCACGTTGCCGTCGGCGCGGCGGATGACCTGGTAGGTGCCGAACTCGCCCAGCGGCGCGCGCTGCGCGGCCGCGGCGGCGGTCAACTCGGCGCACAGCAGGGTGGAGCCGAGCGGGTAGCCGGACGCCCACGGATGCCCGTTGTGGTTGACGCCGGAGGCGAGCGCACGCGCGCTCGCGGGCTCGAGCAGGACAAGCTCGCACCGCGGCGTGTGCAGCATTACTGACCTCATCAAGGGCGACCCTATCCGGGTACGCATGCCCGGATGGAGAAAATATTCGCGTCGGCACGTCGAGCTGGGCCGATCCGGGCTTCGTCGAGGAGTGGTACCCGGCCCGATCTCCCCGCGCGCGAGCGCCTCCCGTACCACGCCGCGCGCTTCGATTCGGTCGAAGTCGACTCGACGATCTACGGCGCCCCTGCCGCCCGCACGGACGCGTGCGGCTCACCAGAAAACTGGAGGCCGCGCTGACCGAGGCGCTCCTCGAAACGGTCGCGCCGCTCGCCGACGCCGGCAAGCTCGCGACGTTCCTGCTCCAGCTCTCGCCCGCGTTCAGCCCGCACCGGCACGAGCTCGACGAGCTCGCGCCGCTCCTCGACGCTAGCGCTTGAACTGCTGGGCGCGCTTCTCCGCCACGCGGGCACGCGCGGCCTTCTGGCGCCTGCGGCCGACCACGATCAGCACGACGAGCACGACCGCGAGCAGGAGGAAGCCCCAGAAGAACGCGACGCCGGTCCCGATCCCGCCGAACGGGAGCGCCACGAGCTGGACGATCGCCCAGCCGAGCAGGATCGCCGCGACGATCACCAGCAGCAGCAGCAGGATGCCGCCGACGCGGCGCGGGAGGCCGGCGCTCGCGGGCGGGGCGATGACGCCCATGGCGCGCAGCGCGAGCAGCTGACGGCCGGACGGCGGCGTCTGGCCGAGCTTCTCGGCCGCCACCTTGAGGTCGCCGGCGCGGCGCTCGGCGAGCGCCAGCGACGCCTCCGCCATGCGGCGGAGCTGGAGGCGCTCCTGCGGACGCGCCGCGGCGATCGCGACGCGGAAGTGCTCGCGCGAGCGCTTGGCGTCCATGCGCTCGGCGGCGCGGGCGCCGAGGATCGCCTGGGCGGCGGACTTGAAGCGCGTCTCGGCCTCGAGCTCCTCGTCCGAGCGCGACTCGAGCTGCTGCATCGCGGCGAGCGCGCCGCGCTGCTCCATCTTGATCTGTCGCGGCTTGGCCATGGGTCCGTCCAGTCTACGAGCGCCGGCGGAAGCCGGTCGGCTCGAGCTCCGGGGGCAGCGGGCTCGGCGGCAGGCCGGTCTCCGGGAAATCGGCCCAGTCGTAGCCGGACGGGGCGATGTCGTTCGGCTCGGCTGCGTGGAAGATCGATGCGAGGTACTGGATCTGGCCGCGCCCGACGCCCAGCTCGGACTGCCCGCCGCCGTAGCTGACGATGCCGCGCTCGGCGCACCACTCGTACGTGCGCAGCAGCTCCTTCCACGTCCCGATCCGCGACGGTTTGACGTTGATCGTCCGCGGCAGGAACGGGAGCGCCTCGATGTCGGCGACGCCGTGGATCGGCGCGTCCCAGGTGATCCGGTCGCGGTACGGGCGCAGCGCCTCGTCGGCCGCCGGGACCGTGAGGTCGGGATCCTCCAGCCACGCCTCCGGGAACGTCTCGGCGACGCGCCGGTAGAGGTCGGGGTCGGTCGGGACGTCGACCGGTGTGTTCTTGTAGGCGCCCTTGAAGTCGACCGACGCGACCGCGCCGGTGGCGGCGAGCGAATCCAGGAAGCCGTCGTTCCACGACGGCGCGGAGTCGAGCTTGAAGCGCGTCCCGGGATAGGCGGCCAGCCGGCGCGTGACCGGCTCGAGCGACGGCGGCTCGCCCAGCCGCAGCGAGACGACGAATGCGATCGGGCCGGGCTCGCGACCGAGCACGTCGGCGAGCGAGCGGCCGGCCTGGCGCAGCGCGAGGTCGGCGGCGGCCGACTCGAACGCCCAGCGGCGGTAGTTCCGGAACGCCGGCATGACCGGGTCGACGCCGTGGAAGAGGTCGAGCCCGTCGAGGTGGCGCGAGAACGAGTCCAGCGTCCACGTCCCCGTCAGCGGGAGCACCGGCCCGGTGTCCTGCTGGGCCTGCTGCAGCTCGGGCGTGTAGGTCACGTCCTCGCCCAGGCCCTCCTCACCTCCGCCCTGGAGGTGGATCGTCGTGGTCAGGCGGTCCATCTCGAACTCGCCCGCCACGATGTGGCGGCTGCGTCCCTCGAGCGTGTAGGCGTCGATCTGCAGCGGCAGATCCGCGAGTGCGTCGTACATGGCCATGAGAGGGCGGACAGTACCGTCCATCGCACCCGCGAAGATGTCGGGCCGTGACCGAGGCGCTGCGCTTCTGGGCGCTCATCGAGTTGATCGGCCTCGGTGCGGCGCCGCTCGCGGGGGTGCTCCTCGCGCGCCTGCCCGGCGCGGGCCTCGGGCTGGGCAAGGCGCTCGGGCTGCTGCTCGTCACGTGGCTCGTCTGGCTGGGCGGCTCGCTCACGCTCGTGCCGTACGGGACGGTGAGCGCGGCGCTGTGGATCGCGCTCGTGTGCGCGTTCGGGCTGCTCGCCTGGGTGCGCGGGTGGGAGGGACGCCGCGCGGTGGCGCGCGGGGAGCCGCGCGGCTGGTTCGCGCGGCGGCGGTGGCGCCGGCTCGCCGCGCGCGTGCCGGAGCCCGACCCGCTGCGGACGCGGCTGTTCTGGGGCGCGGAGGCCGTGTTCGCCGTCGCGTTCGCGGCGATGGCGGTGCTCGTCGCGTTCTCGCCGGACGTCTGGAGCACCGAGAAGCCGATGGACATGGCGTTCCTGAACGCGTCCAACCGCGCGGACACGTTCCCGCCGCAGGACCCGTGGCTCGCGGGCGCCGATCTCAACTACTACTACCTCGGGCACCTGGCGATGGGGGTGCTCGTCAAGCTGACGGCGGTCGCGCCCGACCGCGGCTACAACCTGGCGGTCGCGGCGCTGTTCGCGCTGACCGCCGCCGCGGTGTTCACGGTCGCCGGGACGGTGTGGGGCGCGGCGCGCGGACCGCGCGGCGCGGTGCGGGCGGGGCTGGGCGCGGTCGGCCTGGTGCTCGTCGCGGGCAACCTCGAGGGGGCGCGGCTGCTGATCGCCGACGGCGGGCCGCTGCGCGCGTACGACTGGTTCGCGGCATCGCGCGTGGACCCGGACACGATCACCGAGTTCCCGTGGTTCTCGTTCCTGCTCGGCGACCTGCACGCGCACGTGCTCGCGCTGCCGTTCACGCTGCTGGCGCTGGCGTTCGCGCTGCAGGTGGTGCTGTCCGGCCCGCTCGTGTCCGGACGCGTGCGCGTGGTGCTGGAGGC
>DATHJG010000962.1:0-7417 GCA_035489875.1 Solirubrobacteraceae bacterium
GGTGTATTGGAGGGGGAGGTGCCTTCCTGCCGTCGCCTCAGCTCCGAGGGAGCTGGCGGGCGGGGGTGGGTGATGCTCCACCAAGAAGCCGCGGTCCCGCACCGGACGACTGCATTGCGTCCGGAGCATGCGTCTGAGGTATCTGAGCGGAGACGCTCGCTCGTCGTCCAAGGCAGGCGCCCGCCGCTCTGGCCCGCTCGCTCCCGCTATCGCACCGATGCGGGCGTCTGGCGGATGAGCCACCTGCAAATACCAACCGCCACCGGCTAGGGATGTAGACGCCTGCGCAGCTGGTCAGCAGGACTAACGACTGAGAATCGTGGTGTGCCCGGGCTCGAGTCCGGGTCTCGCCATCCACGGCGCCGGGCGGGATTGAGGTCCTCGCGCGCCACCTCCGCTCGGCGCGGGTCCGGCGCGAGACCTACGTGGGCGAGTGGCTGCCGGAGCCGCTCGTACGTGAACCTCTGGTCGAGGCGCCGCCCCGCGGCGGCGCCTCGGCCGGCGAAGGCCGGACCACACGGCGACGTGCACCTCGTAGCCGGCCTGGGCTCCGCAGACTCGAAGCCGCGATGGGACGGCATACTCAGCTCGAGAACAACTCGAGCAGCGAGGCCAGCGGATGCGAGCAGTGGTGGTCGATCGATTCGGCGGACCCGACGTTCTCACGGTCCGAGACATCGACAAGCCGGAGCCGGGCGCCGACGAGGTGCTCGTGCGCGTGATCGCCGCGGGGACGAACCCGGTGGACGCCGAGCTGCGCGCCGGGGGGGAGTGGGCGGGCATCGAGCTGCCGGCCGTCATCGGCTACGACGCGTCGGGCGTAGTCGAGCGGGTCGGCCCGTGCGTGCGCGATGTCCGCGTCGGTGACGAGGTCTTCTACACGCCCGAGATCTTCGGGAACCGGTTCGGGAGCTACGCCGAGTACGAGCCCGTTCCGGCAGCGTTCGTCGCTCCGAAGCCGGCGTCGTTGAGCCATGTCGAGGCGGCGGCCGTCCCGCTGGCCGGGGGGACCGCCTGGGAAGCGATCGTCAGGCGACTCGCGGTGCGCCCGGGGGAGACCGTGCTGATCCATGGCGGGGCGGGCGGCGTCGGCTCGTTCGCGGTCCAGTTCGCCAAGGTCTCGGGCGCGTTCGTGCTGGCCACGGCGGGGCCGGCGAATCAGGAGCGCCTGCGGGAGCTCGGGGTCGACGTGCCGCTGGACTACCAGCACGACGACGTGATCGCTGCCGCGCTCGAGGCGTCGGGCGGGGCGGGCGTCGACGCCGTCTTCGACACTGTCGGCGGCGACCTGGTCGAGCGCAGCCAGCGCGCGACACGGGACTTCGGCCGGTTGGCGTCGATCCTCGCGCCGAGCGGCGACTTCTCGCATTCCTACGAGCACAACCAGACGATCCACGGTGTCTGGCTCAACCGTGAGCGGCGCCGGCTGCTGGAGATGACGCCGGTGTTCGAGCGCGGGCAGGTGCGAGTGGCGATCGAGCGGGTCCTCCCGCTGGAGCAGGTGGCCGAGGCGCATCGCCGGCTCGACTCCGGCCATGGATGGGGCAAGATCGTGCTGCAGGTCGCGTGACCGCGGCGCCAGGCGCGATTCGGGCCGGCGGCCACCGCCGCTCGCGCGCTCTGGCCCGGGTCGGCCCGGGCAGCGCGAGCTTGGGGCTCATCGGTCGGGCCGCGGAACGGTCGGCCGCCAGCTGCGCTCGACCGCGGCCGCTGCGTGACGGCGCTCCGGCAGGGTGAGGCGCAAGCGCACCTCGAGCACGCGCGTGACGATGCGCGCGACCGCGTGATCCTGCTCTCGCTTCGGGACGGGCAGCGACAGCGCGTAAAAGCACGACGACCGTGCGAGCGGCGCTACCGCTTCGAGGCAAAAGCGGAAGTCGTCACCAATTTGGATCCGCACGCTCGCGGATCTTCCATCCCGGACGGGGCGCAGCGTGCCGCCAACAGGCGTTGTACGCTCGCGGTTCGAGGGGCGCTGATGATTTGCTGGCTACGGCGCCGACTAGGACAGCGCTCGGAGGCAGCCCGAGGCCTGGCGGGCCACCGCCGGCTGCCGGCCGGTCGCGCTATTGCAGCGGGGATCCGTCGATCGTGTTGGCCGCCACCTCGTAGACCAGCCCGCTGCCCGCCGTTGCCGCGAACACCTTGCCGGCCGCGGCCGCGTCGCACGAGACCGACGACACGGTCCCGACCCGGCCGGCGTCGAGCTTGGTGAAGCGGGAGCGTTGGGCGTCGGAGACGAGCAGCTGGGACGGCGCAGTCCCGCCGTCGCGTCTGACTTCGAATAGCACGCGTCCGGACGGCAGAAAGCACACCGACGAGTAATCGTGGAGTGGGTCACCGGGCACGTTGGTAGGACGACTGGACTTCAGCGAGTGCGGGTTGAAAACGCGCACGCGATACGCGCGCTGGATTCCTTGAGTGCCGAGGCTGACGATCGCCGGGGCGAAAGGGTCCCACGCCAGCAAGGGCTGTCCGCCCACGTATCGTCCGCCGAACGCGGACGTGCCGGTGAAGCCATCGGTGGGCGTCCGGTATGGCCTGCTGTGGCGACCCGTACGCGTTTGGATCACGATCGCGGTCGTGTCAAAGTAGCCGGTCACGACCTCGTGGCCGGATGGGCTTGCCGCCTCAAGCCCCGAGTTCGGGATCGCAACGCCGTACGGGAGCATGAAGCTCGGGCTGCGGCCGCCGCCGACGGTCACGCCAGCTATCCGGTAGTCCCGCAACGTCCTCGCCGGCGCACCGGGTCGGCGGCGGATCACGGTCATCGTCGCCGTCCCGGCATCGGAGGCCACGCAGGCTGGCCAAAGCTGCTCGTCGTTGGACGCCAGCCTGGCGCTGCTTACCTTCAGCACCGGGTCGGAATCGACGACGGTTAGCTCCGCGCCCGCCCGCCCGCCAGCGGTCTTGGCCCTCCGACATAGAGCGAACACGCGCCCGTCCTGCGACACGGGCCATTGGGAAAAGCTCGATCGGCTGCGCGCCAGCACCCGCAACCTCGCCGATCCTGGGTCGGCGGTCAGAATCGCCCGGTTATCGGATCCACCTGGCTCCCGGCCCTCATCGCAACGACCGACCCGCACGGTGACGCGCCCACCGGCGCCAATCGTCACGCCATTGACGTACGACCTCGCGTAGGCGCGGGGCAGGGCAAGCGTTCTCGGCGGCTCCGACCCGTCCGTCCTGGCGACATCGACGCGCCCGGCGGCACACGATCGCGCTCCGGACCTCGTGGCCCACGCCGCCCAGTCGCCGGCGGGCGACTGGCCGTAGCGGCCCGCCACCGCGAGCGGGGCCAGCTGCCTCGACGTCCCGGTCATCGTGTCGAGCGCCCACAGCGACTCACCCGGCGAGGAGCCCGCCTTGGTGAGCAGGATGTGCGCCCCATCAGTCGAGACAGCCTCGATCCTCAACCGCTGCCCGGCCGAATCCGGGAGCTGTCCAACCGGCCGAGCATTGGTTCCAGCGGCGCTCGTCGGCAGCGCGCACGCGGTCGTAAGCACCGCCCACGCGACGATGATGCCCAGACTCAACGTCTGCCTCCGGACGACACACGTCGTCCACCGCATCCGTGCCAACGTCGCTCCTTGCCCCAGCTGAGACCAGCTCCGAAGCGCCGCACTCTAGTGCGGTGGGCGCCGGTCATCCATCAACACTCGTCCAGTGGCCCTACGGACGATGTGGCAGGGAATAGGCCGTTTCCCGCCACAACATCACCCGGGTTTCGAACAACCGTGCGGTCATGAGCCCGACCGGTCAGCATCAACGGCGGGCGTCCCCCCGACAAGCCCGACGCTTACGTCCAGGCCATCGATGCGCGGTTCCACTCCCGGCACGTTCTGAACGCCGACCCGGCGCTCCTGCCGGGCGCTCCCCGCAGCGCGGGAGGCGACCGCCACGAGCCGACCGCCCCGCCACCACGTCGACGATCGCCGCCGCCGCGCAACTGCGCTGACGCCTTCGCGCCAATGCCGAGCCGCTGTTGCTTCCCGTTGAGTTCATCTGTCCGCTTCGCGGACGCGCGCGGGCGCATCAAAGTTGCGTCAGGCGGCTCTTCGGGCGCAACATCGTGAAACTTTGCTGTCAGGGGAGCGGTGCGGTGTGCGGCCCCCCGCTCGATGGGTCGCTCGCTAGTGCCTTGGACTATCAGGAGCAGCGCGCCGTGCAGCCGGACCAGCGTTAGTCGCGCTTCCGCATCGAGGCCGGAGGAGCAGTGCCGCGCTCCGGCGCCTCGCGCCTGCTCGCAGGCGAAAGCGGCAGTCCGCGTAAGAGCATTCAGACGATGCCGCTCGGCGATTTGAGCCGCGAGGAACTCATGGCCCTGGTGCAACGCATCATGCGCGTCGAAACGGCCGATGAAGAGGAAGAGGACCGCCTCATCCAGTTGTTCGAGGACAGCGTCGCCTACCCCGTTGCCTCGAACCTCATCTTCTATCCACGCGAGCATTTCGGCGAGGACTACCGCCACAAGACGCCGCGGCCGGAGCAGGTCGTTGATGCAGCGCTCGCATACAAGCCGATCCAGCTAGGACCTCGCGAGTAGCCGGCTGCCCCTTCGAGGCACAAGGAGCGGTGGCCGCTGGTCCGTGCGGCCGCGGCTGCTACCAGGCGAAAGGAGCAGCAGGCGCGCCACTTGGCGTCGAGTGCGCTGAAGGGGTCGGCGACTTCGCAGTCGAGGCTGGCGGGTTCGTGCCTTGTGGCGAGCATTCCACGACCAGAGCGAACAGCCGTTGACCGCGACTGGCGGAGGCGGGATAGTCGCTTCATGCGCAAGCGCGTGGACAGGCACGGAATGCTGGGTCCGTACGGGGTCCGGTACTCCTGGGTGTATTGGGCGGCGACCGCGGCGATGTTCGCGTTGCTGATCGTCGACATCTTCGACGACGGCGCGATATGGAACTACGGCGTGATCGTGTTGATCATCATCGCCATCGCGGTGCGCCCAGGCGGAGTCCGGGGACCGCGCGCCACGTAGCTGAGCCGCTAAACCGGCGGGAAGGTTGGCCTCGCGGGATGAGAGGAGCGGAGCGGGCGCTACCGCATTGAGGCAAATGCGGTAGTCCCTCGCCGGGCGGCGCCACGCGCCTGCTCGTGGTCCGCAGCGAGCGTCCGACGCCTGAGCTCGGCGGCGCCTGCTTGCACGCGCGAAAGGAGGAGCGCGCCGCTGGTGCGCGAATGACCAGGCCGCATGCCCGAGTTGCATGGATAGGGCAGCGACGGGCTCGCTTCTGGTTTCCACAAGAGAAGCAGCGGGACACCATGGCGTCGCGGCGGGCGGGGGTGCGTTGCGCTGTCACGCGAGCAGAAGCGCGGGTTGAGTTCGGTACGGACGATGCCGCTCTCGTCCGCTGCGTGAGCGCGCCCGCTCCGCCGAATGCGCAAAGGGGCCCGCGGTCGCGGGCCCCTTGACCGATTGCTTGTCTTCCGGGGTGTCAGTGGGTGCGGCCGGGGCCCGGCACCATCCGGAGCCGGACGAGCGTGATGGCGGCGCCGGCGAGCACGAGCAGCAGCGCGGTGCTTGACAGGATCAGCGGAAGCGCTTGGTCGACGTCGCGCACGATCGTGCGCTCGGGGCGGACGACCTCGATCGTGGTCGGCGCGGCGGTGGCTGCGCGACTGGCGCCGGGGTGGTCGGCCGGCGTGTCGCCGCCGCGGAAGTCGGCCGGCGGGAACGTGGACTTGGAGGCGCTCTCGGACAGGGCGCCGATGCCTGACTGCGCGGCGTCGCTTCTGTCGGTCGAGGGCGGCGAGCCGGCCGAGCCTGACTGCGCGGCGTCGCTCTTGTACGTCGGCGGCAGCGCGTTGGCCGCGGCTGACGCGGGCACGGCCATGCATGCCGCGGCGACGATGGTGGTGACGACGCGGCGGTTGCGGATGAACGTCATGAGGGAGGTCCCCTTACATATGGGTGGTGGTTGAGAGCACCGCCCGGAGCGGTGGTGCGCTGCACTTGCTCACGAGTCCGGCCCGAACGTGTCGGGCGCGATGGGCTCGAGCCGCAGCGGCAGGTCGCGGACCTGTGAAAGCCGGTACGCGGGGCACGCCCGTGGCCGGCGCGTCCCACCGAGGGCGCTGTGGGCGCCGGTTGGGACGAGCTGGGTCGGGGTGTGCATGGTGGCCTCCTGGGCGGTGCGGACTGGACGTGACGAAGCCTCGCCCGCCGCGGTAGAGCCTCGGTGCGACGGCCGGTAGAGGCGGGTAAAGGCAGCGCTTGTTCATGCCCTCGAGCGCTGGTACGGTCGGCTCGACTCCCAGTTTGATAAAGGAAATGGAATTCCGGCTTCTAGGACCGCTGGAGGTGGTCGAGGGCGATCGCTCGCTACCACTGGGTGGGCACAAGCAGCGCTCGCTGCTCGCGGTCTTGCTGCTCCACGCCAACGAGGTCGTCTCGAGCGAGCGACTGATCGACGACCTGTGGGGCGAGGCGCCGCCCGCGACGGTCGCCAAGAGCATCCAGGTGTATGTCTCCGGACTGCGCAAGCAGCTAGGCGAAGGCAGGCTCATTACCCGCACCCCTGGCTATGTCCTTCGTCTGCGACCGTCCGAGCTCGACGCCGCGCGCTTTGAACAGCTGGTCGCCGAGGCGAGGAGCGCGCATCCCGGACGGGCAGCAGAAAAGCTGCGCGAGGCGCTGGCGCTGTGGCGCGCGCCGCCGCTCGCCGACCTCGCCTACGAGCCATTCGCGCAGCAGGGAATCGCCCGCCTCGAGGAGCTGCACCTCGGCGCGGTGGAGCAGCGGATCGACGCCGATCTTGCGACCGGTCGTCACGCCGACCTGGTCGCAGAGCTCGAGGCGCTGATCGGACGGCATCCCCAGCGTGAGCACCTCCGCGGCCAGCTGATGCTCGCCCTCTACCGCTCCGACCGGCAGGGCGAGGCGCTCGAGGCCTACCAGGCAGCGCGAAGTGCCCTGATCGAGGAGCTGGGCATCGAGCCCAGCCGCCCGATCCGCGAGCTCCACCAGGCGATCCTCGTACAAGACCCCTCACTCGACCTCGATCCGCGGGTCGACCGCGAGCCCGAAGCGCGCCGGGCGGGAGTCGACCGTGCCCGGGCGCCGGGGCGCCCCACGCCGGCCGAGAGTGGTCGTCCGCGCTCGGGTGCCGGCGGCGTGTTCGTGGGACGCGAGCGCGAGCTGGCCGAGCTGGTCGGAGCCCTCGAGGACGCGATGGCAGCCCGAGGCCGGCTCGTCCTGGTCGCCGGCGAGCCCGGCATCGGCAAGAGCCGGCTGACCGACGAGTTGATCGGACATGCGCGAGAGCGCGGGGTGTGGGTGCTGCTCGGCCGTTGCTGGGAGGCGGGCGGCGCTCCCGCCTACTGGCCCTGGGTGCAGTCGCTGCGCGCCTACGTGCGCGAGAGCGGGACCGCCGCGCTGCGTTCGCAGCTCGGAGCCGGCGCCGCCGATCTCGCCCAA
>DATHJG010000963.1:0-3609 GCA_035489875.1 Solirubrobacteraceae bacterium
GG
Organism: Solirubrobacteraceae bacterium; assembly: GCA_035489875.1. GTDB lineage: Bacteria > Actinomycetota > Thermoleophilia > Solirubrobacterales > Solirubrobacteraceae > DASQMT01. The sequence goes on from DATHJG010000963.1 coordinate 3, forward strand.
CGTCGTGATGTCGCAGGTTCGCCGGTCCGGGATGACCTCGCGACTCCATCAAGCCAATGGCCCAGCGGTGGCGCGCGAGGACATCGCGAAGCGAGATCGCCCGCTCACGCATGGCCGTCTTCCACTGGGCGCCGCCCAAGGGCAGGATGACTTCGCTGAACACGACATCGATCATCGAGTCGATGAGGTCGTCTCTGTTCGCGACGTGACGGTACAACGTCATCGGCGCCACATCGAGGATTCCGGCGAGCTGGCGCATGCTGAGCGCCTCCAGCCCGGCTGCGTCCGCCTGCGCAAGGGCGGTGCGCAGCACGAGCTCCCTGCTCAATGGCGGGCGCGCCCCGGTTGTGGCGAGGATCGGTTTTGCCATCGGCCGTACTCCTCCCTGCGGGCATGACTGGACGGGATCTCGTCTTGACGTGCGTACGATGTACGCTCTACGTTGTACATCGTACGCGCCGCTGGCGCCTTCTCAGTACATAAATGTCAAGGAAGAAGTCATGATGTCCCGAAACGGAATGTTCGCGGAGCAGGCCACCGGCGTGGCCCCGACGTCGATCAAGCGCCTGGCGAGGATCGCGGGGGTCTTCTACCTCGTGGTCGGCATCACCGGCGGGTTCTCGGAGGGTTTCGTCGACCCCTTCTTGTATGTCGCGGGCGACGCAGCCGCCACCGCCGGAAACCTCGCCGCGAACCCCGGTTTGGTACGACTTGCCGTGATCGCGCACTGGACGGACGCGGTCTTCTTCGTTCTGACGGCCGCGACGCTCTATGTCCTTCTCAAGCACGTGGGCAAGCACGCGAGCCGCCTGATGGTGCTCCCGGTCGTCGTGGCGGCCGGCATCATCTCGGTCAGCACGGTCTTCACCGTCGTCGCACTGCAGGTGGCGACGAACGGTTCCTCCGTGGCAGCATTCGGAGAGGCCGAGGCGAACAGCATCGCGTTGCTCCTGCTGGAAATCGAGCACTACGGCATTCTCGCCGCGCAGGTGTTCTTCGCTCTGTGGCTGGCGCCGTTGGGGTACCTCGCCTACCGCTCGAGGCTGTTCCCGAAGGCGCTCGGCATCATCCTCATCGTCGCCACTGTCAGCTACCTGACGGACGTGGTCGTGGCGATCCTCCTGCCGGATCTTGCTGGACAGGTTCACGGCTTCCTGAGCATCGCGCCCGCGATCGCGGAGATCTGGATGGTTCTGTACCTGCTCGTCATCGGGGTACGCTCGCCGCGCTCTGCCGTCGCTCCGCCCGTCGCTCCGCCCGTCGCCGAGCTGGCGCCGATCTCGGCCCGATGACATGTCCCTGATGAAGGCGTTCGTTCGGGCACAGTACGGTCCACCCAGCGTCCTCGAGCTGAAGGACGTGGAGCGTCCTGTGCCGAACGATGACGAGATACTGGTGCGCGTCCGCGCGTCATCCCTGAATCAGGGCGATCTCGACTATCTCTACGGCAAACCCTTCCTCACTCGCATGGGCACGGGGCTCCGCGTACCGCGCAGACCCGGCCTGGGTTTCGATGCGGCGGGCGAGGTGGAGGCGGTCGGCAAGGATGTCACGCGGTTCAAGCGCGGCGACTCGGTGTTAGCGGACCTGACCCAGTACGGCCACAGCGCCTTCGCCGAGTACGCCGTTGCTCCCGAGCGAGCTTGGGCACACAAGCCCGACGGCATCAGCTACGAGGAGGCGGCGACCGTGCCGCAGGCGGCGGTCCTCGCGATGCAAGGGCTGCGGGGCAGGGGCGGGATCCGGCCCGGGAGCAGGGTGCTCGTCAATGGTGCCTCCGGAAGCGTCGGGCCGTTCGCCGTCCAGATCGCGAAGGCCCTCGGCGCCCACGTGACAGCGGTGTGCAGCCCGACCAAGGCCGCCATGGTGCGCGGGCTCGGCGCCGACGAGGTCATCGACTACACGACCGAGGACTACACGAAGGGCGGGCAGCAGTACGACTGGATCCTCGATGTCGCGGGCAACCGATCGATCTTCGAATGCCGGCGCGCACTGACGGCCCGGGGTGTGTATGTCCTCCTCGGAGGCACCACCATCCGGATCTTCGCCTGTCTGTTCTGGGGTCCGTTGATCTCGCTGGCAGACCGGAAGAAGATGGGGTTCCTCTGGTGGAAGCCCTTCCACTCGGAAGATGTGACGCATCTCACTCGCCTCATCACGGACGGAAGGATCACGCCCGTGATCGACAGGACGTACCCGTTCAGCGAAACCCGCGAGGCACTCTCGTACTTGGAAACAGGAAAGGCCACGGGAAAGGTCGTCCTCAGCTCTCGCCTCGACCTCGGGCCTATCTGGTGAGCAGGGTCGTCGCGATGGCGGCGACCCCCTCGCCGCGCCCGGTGAAGCCCAGGCCGTCGGATGTGGTGGCCGAGACGCTGACCGGAGCGCCCACGAGCGCGGTCAGCAGGGTCTCGACCTCGCTGCGCCGAGGCGACAGCCGGGGATGCTCGCCGATGACCTGCACGGCGACGTTTCCGACCGTGTATCCCGCCCCGGTCACGAGCGCGAGTGTCTCGCGCAGGAAGACCTCGCTCTTCGCACCCGCGAAGCGGGGGTCGGTGGTGCCGAACCTGCTCCCCATGTCGCCCAGCCCGGCGGCGGAGAGCAGCGCGTCGCAGATCGCGTGGATGACGGCGTCGCCGTCGCTGTGCCCGACCAGTCCCGGCTCGTCCGGCCAGTACACGCCGCCGAGCCAGAGTGGCGCGGAATCGTCGTACGCGTGCACGTCGACACCGACGCCGGTGCGGATGCCCGCGCTGACTCCGAGTACATTCTCCGCGCGACGCAGATCCCACGGGGTCGTGATCTTGAACGCGCGGGCCTCGCCCGTAACGATTGAGACGGCGCCCCCGGCATCCTGGAACAGCGCAGCGTCGTCGGTGTACTCCTGCGTCGCAGCCGCGTAGGCGGCGACGAGCGCATCGCGCGGGAAGCCCTGCGGCGTCTGCACGTGCACCAGGTCGCGGCGGTCGACGGTCGCGACGACCCGTTCCGAACGGTCGATGCGCTTGATGGTGTCGCTGACCGGGAGTCCGGGGACGACTCCGACCTCGCCGTCTCCGACGGCCGAGATCACCCGATCGAACAGCGCGCCCGGAGTGAGGGCGCGCGCGGCGTCGTGCACGAGCACGATGCGGACCGCGGGGTCGAGCGCCGCCAGACCGGCCGCGACCGACGCCTGACGGGTGTCGCCGCCGGCGACGACCGTGACAGATCCGGATGCCGCCCCGGCCGAGCGGGCCGCGATCGCCTTCGCGGCGGCCAGCTTCGCCTTCGGCGCGACGACGACGACCTGGGCGGGACCGACCGCGTCGAACACGCCGTTCAGGGCGCGCTCGAGGATCGGGACGCCGCGCAGGTCGACGAACGCCTTCGACTCGGCGTGACCGAGCCGTGCGCCGCTGCCTGCGGCGACGACGATGACGGCGACGGCCGGTTTCGACACGGGCTACGCCCTACTCAACCAGCGGGGTCGCCTAGGAGGCGAGGACCTCGTCGAGAACGGTAGATGCCTTCTCTTCGTCGGTCTTCTCGGCGAGGGCGAGCTCGGAGATCAAGATCTGACGCGCCTTGGCCAGCATGCGCTTCTCGCCGGCCGACAGCCCGC
>DATHJG010000964.1:0-5855 GCA_035489875.1 Solirubrobacteraceae bacterium
GGGGGAACTTTGCAGACGCTCGCCGCCGGCGAGGTCCACCTCGGGCGCTAGTGGGTCTTCTCGTGACGTTGCGCCCGCAAGACCGGTCGCCGGCGCCGCCAGGCAAGGACGCAGACCCGCAGGAATACCCCTGGTATTTCAAGGGTCGCGAGGCGAAGCCGGTGGCGAGGCCGCAGGCCGAGACAGTGCGCAGCATGGCGGTGATCGGCGGCCGCCGATTTCGGGTGGAACGTTGCGAGAAGGCCCACTAGGTGTGGTCGGACCGCCGCGTCGAGCGGTCGCTGGGGGTCGTCGCCTGCCTCGTACTGGCGGTGATCCTCGGCATGATCGCGTTCGTGGTCTCGAAGGCGTGGCCGAGCTTCGCCGGGAACGGGCTGCACTGGTTCGGCTCCGGCGGCAACGTCGACCAGCAGCTCCAGGACATCTTCAACTCGCCGGCCGACCCGGAGGCGTATGAGTACGCGATCCGCACGTGGCCGCTCCTGTGGGGCACGGCGGTGACGACCATCGGCGGGGTCGGGCTCGGCCTCGTCCTGGCGATCCTCGCCGCCGTCTTCATCGTCGAGTTCGCCCCCCGCCGGCTCCAGCGCGTGCTCGAGCCGGTCGTGCGCCTGCTGGCCGCCGTGCCGTCGGTGCTCTACGGGCTGATCGGCGTGCTCGTCCTGGTCCCGTGGGTCGGCGAGCACCTGATCTCCGCGGAGCGGAAGGAGTCGGTCGCCTACGTCGTGCAGCTCAGCGGCGCGTCGATCAGCGTCGCAATCGTGATCCTGTGCGTGATGGTCACGCCGATCATGGTGGCGATCATCGTCGACGCGCTGCGCGCGGTGCCGTCGACCTGGACGGAGGGCGCCGCGGCGCTCGGCGCCAACCGCTGGCGGGTCATGCTGACGATCGCCGTGCGGGCCGCGCGGCCCGCGATCATCGCCGCCGCCGTGCTCGCCACGGCGCGGGCGCTCGGCGAGGCGATCATGCTCTCGATGGTCTCGGGCTCGGTCGGCTTCGCGCCCAACCCGATCGACGGGATCACGTTCTTCTTCGAGCCGACCCGCCCGCTCGCGGCGACGATCGTCGACAACCGCGAGGGGCTGAGCATCGAGCCGTTCGGCCAGACGATCTACGCGTTCGCGGCGGTGCTGCTCGTCTCCAGCATGGCGCTCTCCTGGATCGGCTGGGCGGCCAAGCAGCCGCTGCGCCGCTACGGGGTGCAGGGATGACGTCGCCGCGCGGCTCGGCCCGCGACTGGCCGCTCGCCGACCGGCTTGCGCTCGGCGCCTGCTGGGCGGCGGGCATCGTGCTCTGCCTGATCGCCGGCGCGATCGTGCTGTACATGCTGGTCAAGGGGGTCCAGTACCTGCGGCCTGAGATGCTGTGGTCGCGACCGCAGCCCGAGCTCGACCAGGCCGACACCGGCGGCTTCCTGGACCCGCTCGTCGGCACGCTGCTGCTGACGACGATGGCGACCGCGATCGCCGGGCCGCTCGGCGCCGCGATCGCGATCTGGCTGACCGAGTACGGGCGGCCGAGATGGCTGGCCCGCGCCGTCGAGTCCGGCGTGGAGATCGTGGCCGGCACGCCGAGCATCGTGCTCGCGATCTTCGGCCTGATCTTCTTCAGCCAGAGCTTCTTCGGCTTCCTGTCGTTCACGTCGGAGGGCGGCGGCGTGTTCGGCCGCTCGTTCATCATCGCCTCGGCGATGATGTCGCTGATCGCGCTCCCGCTCGTGGTCGGCGGCACGCGCGAGGCGCTCCAGGTCATCCCCAAGCACGTGCGCGAGGCGTCGCTCGCGCTGGGGAAGACGAAGGCGGCGACGATCCACCGCGTCCTCCTCCCCGCCGCCCGGCCGGGGATCGCGACCGGGACGGCGCTCGGGATGGGACGGATCGCCGGCGACACCGCGATCGTGGTGATCCTGCTCGGCGGCACGCTGCAGCTCAGCGGCCAGGGCGAGGTACCCGTGCTGGAGACGTTGCGCGGCACCGGCTCCACGCTCACCTCCTACGTCTACGTCAACTCGCCCGCCGGCGAGGGCAACGCGCCCGAGAAGGCGTACGCGGCCGCGTTCGTGCTGCTCGGGATCGTGATCGCGCTGAACTTCCTCGTCGACCTGATCGCGCGCGGCGGCAGGGTGCCGGCATGGACGCGGTGACCGTGTCGTCCGAGCCCCAGCTGCCGCCGCCCGTGCGGCGCATCGTGGTCGACGCGCAGCCGACCGTCGCGCACGCCGGCGCGGCGCCGGCGCCGGTGGCGGGCGTCCGCCCGGCGCTGCGGCGGCGCACCCAGCCGCGCGCGCTCGGGGTCGAGCGCATGCGCATGGAGGGGCTCGGCATCTCCTACGGCGGCAACCCGGCGGTGCACGACGTCACGCTTCCGGTCCGCCAGGGCGAGGTGCTCGCGCTGATCGGGCCGTCGGGGTGCGGGAAGACGACGCTGCTGCGCTCGCTCAACCGGCTCGTCGAGCTGACGCCCGCGGCCACGCGGACGGGCCTGATCACGCTCGACGGCGACGACGTGGACACCGTCGAGGTGACGCGTCTGCGCCGGCGGGTGAGCATGGTGTTCCAGCAGCCCAACCCGTTCCCGATGTCGATCTTCGACAACGTGGCGTACGCGCTGCGCGAGCAGGGGTCGCGGCGCCCGCGTCGCTCCCAGCTCGAGCCGCAGGTGCACGACGCCCTCGCCCGCGCCGGGCTGCTCGACGAGGTGCGCGGCGACCTCGACCGCCCCGCGCTGCGCCTGTCGGGCGGCCAGCAGCAGCGGCTGTGCATCGCGCGGGCGCTGGCCGCGACGCCCGAGGTGCTGCTGCTCGACGAGCCGTGCTCGGCGCTCGATCCCCGCTCCACCGCGGTGATCGAGGACCTGATCGTCGAGCTGCGCCAGGACCTCGCGGTCGTGATCGTCACGCACAACCTCCAGCAGGCCTACCGGGTCGCCGACTACGTCGCGTTCATGTATCTCGGCGAACTGGTCGAGTACGGCCCGGCGGAGGAGGTCTTCGGCGCGCCGCGCCACCAGCGCACCCGCGACTACGTCTCCGGGGCGTTCGGGTGAGGCGCCGCGCCGTGCTGCTCATCGCGACCGCCATGCTCGCCGCCGGCTGCGAGTCGACCCAGGAGAAGAGCGCGAAGCTCGCCGCGCAGGCCAAGGGCCTGGCGAAGCCCGAGGCCGGCCTCACCGTCACCGAGGAGTCCAAGGTGGTGAAGGTCGGCGCCACGGCGGTGCTGCAGGACGCGAACGGCGCGGCCGCGGTCGTCGAGCTGCGCAACGGCGGCACGAAGCCGCTCGCGGCGGTGCCGGTGGCGATCGACGTGCTCGGCGCCGGTGGGCAGTCGCTGTTCAAGAACGACCTCGGGGGAACGGAGGCCTCGCTCGTGGCGGCGGCGGTGCTGCGCCCGTCGGAGCGCATGTACTGGGTCCACGACCAGGTCGTCGTGAGCGAGAAGCCGGCGTCGGTGAACGCGGCGGTCGGGGCCGACGCCAAGCCCGTCGGCGGGCCGGTGCCCGAGATCGCGATCTCCGGCGTCAAGCTCGAGGAGGACGAGACGAGCGGCACGGCGGCGGTCGGGACCCTCGAGAACCACTCCCAGATCGAGCAGCGCGCGCTCGTCATCTACGCCGTGGCGCGCAAGGGCGAGCGGATCGTGGCCGCCGGGCGCGGCCAGGTGCCGAGGCTCAAGCCCGGCGCGAAGGCGCCCTTCACCGTGTTCTTCATCGGCGACGCACGCGACGGCGAGTTGACGCTCGCGGCACCGCCGACCGTGCTGGACGGGAGCTGACCCGCATGGCCGCCTACGAGACCGACACGCCCGCCGGGCTGCCCGCCCCCCTGCCCGTGGCGCCGGAGGGCGAGCGCTGCGCCGAGTGCGGCGCGCCGCTGGCGGCGGACCAGCGCTACTGCCTGGAGTGCGGCGCCACGCACGCGCACGCGCGCGTAGACCTCGAGGCGCTCTACGCTCCCGCCGCGCCGCCACCCGCGCTGCCCCGTCCGCCCGCGCCGCCGCAGCCGCCGCGGGGACCGTTCGGGATCACCCCCGTCGGCCTGGTGGGCGGCGTCGCCGCCGCGGCGTGCGCGTTCATCGTCGGGATCGTGCTGGGGCTCGTGATCAACGGCGACCCGCAGCCGGTCGCGCAGCAGCCGCCGGTGGTCAACATCGCGGTCCCGACGCCGGGCCCCGCCGCGGCCGCGCCGACCGCGACGCCCGAACCGCTCGCGCAGAGCACGCCGGAGCCCGACGCGGCCGCCACGCCCGAGGCGGACGCGCAGAAGCTCGACAAGCAGTCCCTCGAGACCCAGCAGAACGCCGACCCCGAGCAGTTCCAGAAGGAGTCGAAGAAGCTCGACAAGGCGGCGACGGAGGGCACGCCGCCGCCGACGGACGACAAGAAGGCCGGCGGCGGCAGCGACCAGGAGACGTTCGAGTGACCGGGCGCGACGAGGTGCTCCGCCGCCGCGACGAGCTGGCGCGGGAGCTCGCCGAGCTCCAGTTCGACCTCGGCGGCCTCGCCTACGAGATGGCGGTGCGCGACCACTGGCGGCTCGACGTGCTCGTGCGGCGCGCGGCGCGCCTGCAGGAGATCGACGCCCAGCTCGCCGGCGCCGAGCGGCTCGCGCGGGTCGACGCCGGCGGCCCCGCCGGCACCTGTCCGGCATGCGGCGCGCTGCACGCGCACGGCGCGGCGTTCTGCTCCCACTGCGGGGCCGCATTGATGCCTATCTCTATCTCAAGTTGAGCTTGAGGCACTCGATAGCCGACCCTGAATGGGGTCTCTACCCGGGTTGCGCCGCTCAAGTCCCCTTCGGGCAGTGCCGACACCCTGGGTGAGCCGACTCAGCCCTGCCCGCGCGGGGCTCCTCCCATCTCTCCGTGCCCTCGCTCCCGTCCCGCATCCTCACAGTCGGCCTAGTCTGCGCCAGCCTGTACGCCGCCGCGCTCGGCGCGGGCGCGGTCGCGCAGGAGGAGAGCACGCCCACGGCCACGCCCACCGTCGCCGCGGAGACGGCGACGCCGCAGGCACCGCTGGAGACCAGCACGGCGTCGCCGTCGCCGTTCCCCTCCCCGGTCGAGACGGTCGTCGACGCGACGCCGGAACCGACGCAGACGTCGACGCCGCCGGCCGACCCGACGTCGGAGCCCACGACCGCGCCCGCGCAGACCGCGACCCCCACCGCCGACCCGACCGCCACCGCGACCCCGCCCCTCGGCGTCGACAAGACCAAGGGCGGGCGCCGGCACGGCAAGCCGAACCGCGCCGAGGGCTCGGCCACGATGTGCCCCGCCGACGGCGAGCTGGTCGGGACGGTCGGCAACACCTCGACCTCAACCTCGGGTCTAGACTGTGTCCCGGCGGAGCAGGACGAGGGCGGACCGCTCGGCGACGACACCCCCGCTCCGACGGTTCAGTCCAACGGCGTCCCGACGCCGGCGAACCCGACCTACTCGCTCGCCACCCCGGGGCCGGCCCGGATCGGCGTCCCGAACTTCTTCATCGAGAAGTTCCGCATCCCGCCCTTCCTCCTCCCGATCTATCAGGCCGCCGGGATCCAGTACGGCATCCGCTGGGAGGTGCTGGCCGCGATCAACGAGATCGAGACCGACTACGGCCGCAACCTGAACATCTCGTCCGCCGGCGCGCTCGGCTGGATGCAGTTCATGCCGGCCACCTGGGACATGTACGGCGTCGACGCCAACGGCGACGGCCAGAAGGACCCGTTCAATCCGGTCGACGCGATCTTCGCCGCCGCGCGCTACCTGCGCGCCGCCGGCGCCGACCAGGACCTCTACCGCGCGATCTTCGCCTACAACCACGCCGACTGGTACGTCGAGTCCGTGCTGATGCGGGCGCGCGTGATCGGCGGC
>DATHJG010000965.1:0-4053 GCA_035489875.1 Solirubrobacteraceae bacterium
GCCGCCCGCGCGGCGGCGGCGCTCGCGCCGTTCCGCGAGTCGGCGCATCGGCTGCTGATGGAGGCGCACGAGGCGGCGGGCAATCCGGCCGAGGCGCTGCGCGCGTTCGAGGACCTGCGCCGGCTCTTGCGCGAGGAGCTCGGAACCGTGCCAAGCCCGGAGGCGATGGCCGTGCACCAGCGCCTGCTCCAGGGCCGCGGGCCCGTCCCGCGCCGCCCGGCGCCGCGGCGCGCGGCGCCCACGATCCCCGCGCGGCGCTGGCCGGCGCCGCTCGACGCCGCCCGCGGGCGCCACGCGTTCGTCGGTCGCGCCGACGAGGCGGCGCGGCTCCACCGCGCGTGGCGCGAAGCCGCGGGCGGCAGCCGCCGGCTCGTCGCTCTGACGGGCGAGGCGGGCATCGGCAAGACCCGGCTCGCCGCGGAGCTCGCGGGCCACGCCCACGCCGACGGCGCGGTCGTGCTCTACGGCCGCTTCGAGGAGGAGGCGCCCGCGCCCTACCAGCCGGTCGTGCAGATGCTGCGCGGCTGGGCGGGCGGCGCGTCGCTCGCTCCGCTCGCCGAGCGGCTGGGTCAGCGCGCCGCCGAACTGGGGATCGTGCTGCCGGAGTTCGGCGCACGGGTCGCCGGCGACGCCGGAAGCACGCTGCGCGGCTCGGAGCTGGGCGCGCAGCGGCTGCGCTTCTTCGACGCGCTCGCCGCGCTGCTGGACGAGATCACGGGCGCCGCGCCGCTGCTCGTGGTGCTCGACGACCTGCACTGGGCCGATCTCCCGACGCTGCAGCTCGTCCGCCATCTCGTCCGCGCGCCGGCTCCCGAGCGCGCGCTGTTCCTCGCGACCACGCGCGCCGAGGAGGGCAGCGATGCGGTCACCGCGCTGGTGGCCGTCCTGCGCCGCGAGGGCATGCTGGAGCGGCTCGACCTGACCGGCCTCGATGCGGACGAGACCGGCGCGCTGGTGACCGCGCTCGGCGGGCGGCCGGCCACGCCCGCGTTCGTCGAGCAGCTGCACGGCGAGACCGAGGGCAACCCGTTCTTCATCGAGGAGGTCGTCCATCACCTGGCCGCCGCCGACGGCCGGCTCGGCGACGCGCTGGCGCTGGACGAGGCCGGCGTGCCGGAGGGCGTGCGCGAGGTCACGGGCCGCCGGCTCGCGCGGCTCGGCGAGCCGGCGCGCGACATGCTCGCCACGGCGGCGGTCCTCGGGCGGGAGTTCGACTTCGACGTGCTCGAGGAGGCCGGGCCGCTGCGCGGCGACGCGCTGGTCGCGGCGCTCGAGGAGGCCGCGGCGGCGCGCGTGCTGCGCGAGGACCCGGAGCGTGTCGGCCGCTACGCGTTCGGCCACGCGCTGATGCGCGCAGCGCTCTACGACGGGCTCTCCGCGCTCCGGCGCGCGCGCCTGCACAGCCGCGTCGGGGAGGCGCTGATCGCCTGCCGCGGCGCGGAGCTCGACCCGCACCTCGGCCAGCTCGCGCACCACTTCGCGCTCGCCGCGCCGGTCGACCGGCCGGAGCGCGCGGTCGACTTCGCGCTCGCCGCCGGACGGCGGGCGGACCGGCTGCTGGCGTGGGAGGAGGCCGCCGGGCACTACGAGGCGGCGCTGCGCGCCCGGGAGCTGGCCGGCGCGCCCGACGACCGGCTGCGCTGCGAGCTGCTGCTGGCGCTCGGCTCCTCGCAGGAGCGGGCCGGCTCGCCCGCGCCGCGCTCCACGTTCTCCGCCGCCGCCGCGACGGCGCGCGCGCTGGGCGATCCGGCGCTGCTCGGCCGCGCCGCGCTCGGCTACGCCGGCCGCTGGTCGCAGCTCGGGCGGGTGGAGGAGGACGTCGCGGCGGTGCTGCAGGAGGCGCTCGCTGCGCTCGGCGGCGAGGAGACCCCGCTGCGCGCGCGGCTGCTCGCCAGGCTGGCGCTCGAGCTGTACTACGCGGGCGATCCGCGGCGGCGGCTCGCGCTCTCCGAGGAGGCGGTCGCGCTCGCCCGCCGGCTCGGCGACCCGCTCACGCTCGCCACGTGCCTCGACGCGCGCCACTACGCGCTGTGGCGGCCGGAGACCGTGCACGAGCGCATGGAGGTCGCGGCCGAGCTGCGCCGGATCGCCGAGACCGTCGGGGATCACGAGCTGGAGCTCGAGGGCGCCGGCTGGACGGTGGTCGACCTGCTCGAGCTGGGCGACGTCGCCGGCGCCGACATCCAGATCGCGGCCGCCTCGCGGCTGGCCGCCACCCTGCACCGCCCGCTGTACGGGTGGTGGACGTCGCTGTTCCGCTGCACGCGGGCGCAGATCGACGGGCGCTTCGACGAGGCCGAGCGGCTGGCCAAGGAGACCCTGGAGATCGGGCAGCGCGGGCAGGCGGAGAACGCCGTCCACGTCTTCGCCCAGGCGATGTTCAACATCCGCCGCGAGCAGGGGCGGCTGTCCGAGGTCGAGGAGTCCGTCCACGGCTTCATCGCCATGTATCCCGCGCTGCCCGCCTGGCGCTGTGCGCGGGCGCTCCTGCACCTGGAGCTGGGACGGGAGGAAGAGGCGCGCGCGGAGTTCGAGTCGCTCGCGCAGGCCGGCTTCGAGGCGCTGCCGCACGACGCGCAGTGGCTGATCGCGATCACGCTGCTGGCCGAGGTCTGTAGCCGCCTGCGCGACGCGCCGCGCGCCGCGGAGCTCTACGAGCTGCTTGTCCCGTACGCCGGGCGGAACGTCATCGTTGGGAGGGCCGCGACCTGCAACGGCTCCGCCTCGCGGCCGCTCGGGAACCTGGCGGCGACGCAGGGCCAGTGGGCGCGCGCGGAGCGCCACTTCGCCGACGCGCTGGCGATGCACGAGGCGATGGGCGCGCGCCCGCTCCTCGCGCGGACGCAGGTCGCGTGGGCGGAGATGGAGCTGGCGCGCGGCCGGGTGGAGTGCGCGCTGGAGCGCTTGGCGGAGGCGATCGTGACGGCCGACGCCCTGGGCATGCGCGCGCTGGCGGAGCGCGCCCGCGCGTTGGTCGCCGGCTCGGGCGCCGCGGTGGGCGGGCGTGGAAGCGCCCACGCGACGCCGGGGAACGTCAGCGGCTGAGGCGCCATGTGCGCACCGCGAACGGCTCGAGGTCGAGCTGTGGTGGACCCGTCGGGCGCTCGAGCAGGTCCAGCGCCGCGTCGGCCTTCCAGCCGGCCGGCAACTCGAGCGCCACTCGCCCGCGGGCGCCCTGCGGCTCGTAGACGCGTAGCAGCAGGCCGTCCCCGTCCTCGAGCACCTTGAGCGCTCCCAGCCCGACCGGGAGCCCGGCGAGGCGGAGCGGGCGCAGCGAGGCGCCCGGGGCGGCGCCCGACGGGCGCGCGAGCAGCGGCCGGTTGAGGTCCTCCGCCTCGGCGAGGACACCGCCCTCCAGCCAGCCGCCGGCGTGCGGGTAGAGGGCGTAGGTGACCTCCTGCGCGCCCTCATCGGCCAGCGGGTCGGGCCAGATCGGGGAGCGCAGCAGGCTCAGGCCGAGCTCGCCGCCGACGGCGTGGTACCCGTAGCGCCCGTCGTTGAGCAGCGCGACGCCGTACCCGGGCTCGGACAGGTCGGCGAAGCGATGGCCGGGCACCTCGAAGCGCGCTGCGTCCCAGGTGGTGTTGCGGTGCGTGGGCCGCTCTATGACGCCGAACGCGGTCTCGAACGTGGCCCGCGGGGAGCGAACGGCGAGCGGGAACCGGACCTTGAGCAGCCAGCGGCGGTCGTGCCACTCCAGCCGCGTGAACACGTCGACGCGCGCGGATCCCGCCCACAGGCGGACATCCTGCACCACCCGCGAGTCGCGGAAGCGCCGCTCGACGCGCACAGCGGCCCGGTGCGGACCCGACTCGACGACGCGGATGTCGTCCGCGGGCGGCAGCTCCTCGCCGTCTTCGGCGTAGGTGGCCTCGAGGTCCCAGGCGTCCCACTCGCGCGGCTTGTCGACGTACGCCCAGAGCTGGTTTCCGCGGTCCCCGAGGACCTCGCGTTGCGCGCGCTTGTCGTACACGCTGCTCATCGAGCCGTCCTCGGCCAGCTCCACTCGCACGAGGGCGTTCTCGAGCACGCGCCCCTCCGCGGACACCGGAT
>DATHJG010000966.1:0-10505 GCA_035489875.1 Solirubrobacteraceae bacterium
CAGGATCTCGAGTCGGTGCTGGACCGCGTGGCCGAGAAGGTCGCGTCGACGCTCGAGGTCGAGCTGTGCGAGGTGTTCGAGATCACGCCGCGCGGGTCCGCGCTGCGGCTGGTGGCGGGCGTCGGATGGCCGGAGGGTCAGGTGCGCCGCGCGCTCGTTCCCGCGGGTCCGGGCAGCCAGGCCGGCTACACGCTGCTGGAGCAGGTGCCGGTCGTGACGTACGACATCGCCGAGGAGACGCGCTTCGCGTTCTCCGGGGCGCTGCAGAACGCCGGTGCGCGGGCGGGCATCACGGTCGCGATCCCGGCGCGCGACGGCGTCTTCGGCGTGCTGGGGGCGCACGCCCGCGCGCCGCGCCCGTTCGCCTCCGACGAGGTCGACTTCCTGCGCGCCGTGGCGAACGTGATCTCCAGCGCGGTCGAGCGGAACCGCGTCGACGAGGAGGTCCGCCACCGCGCGATGCACGACCCGCTGACCGGGCTCTCCAACCGCGCGCTCGCGCTCGACCGGCTGGAGGGTGCGCTCGCCCGCCGGCGGCGCGACGGCCGCGCGGTCGCGGTGCTGCTCGCCGACCTCGACCAGTTCAAGCTCGTCAACGACTCGATGGGGCACCAGGCCGGCGACGACCTGCTCGTCGCGCTGGCGCCGCGGCTGCACGACGCGGTCCGTCCCGCCGACACCGTCGCCCGGCTGGGCGGCGACGAGTTCCTCGTCGTATGCGAGCAGCTCGAGGGCGCGCACGAGGCGATCCGGGTCGCCGAGCGCGTCGCGCAGGCGATCAACCAGCCGATCGTGCTCGCGGCCGGCGAGCACTTCATCACCGCGAGCATCGGCATCGCGGTGGCGGAGTCCGCCGACGCCAATCCCGCGGACCTGCTGCGCGACGCCGACGCGGCGATGTACCGCGCGAAGGAGCGCGGCCGCGGCCGCTACGAGCTGTTCGACGACCTGCTCCGCAAGCGCGTGCTGCTGCGGCTGCGGACCGAGAACGAGCTGCGCCGCGGGATCGAGCAGGGCCAGCTGCGGGTCGTCTACCAGCCGGTCGTCGAGCTCGAGGGCGGCACGGTCACCGCGGTCGAGGCGCTCGTCCGCTGGCAGCATCCGGAGCGCGGGCTGATCGAGCCCGTCGACTTCATCTCGGTCGCCGAGGACTCGGGCCTGATCGGCGCGCTCGGCGAATGGGTGCTCACCACCGCGTGCCGCGACGGCGCCGCGTGGCAGCGGCGCTTCCAGCGCGCCGAGCCGCTGCTCGTGTGCGTGAACACCAGCCCGCGCCAGCTCGCCAACGGCGCGTTCCCGGCGCAGGTCGCGGACATCATGGACCGCCAGGGCCTGGCCCCCGGCTCGCTCGCGCTCGAGATCACCGAGAGCGTGCTGATGGAGGAGGCGCACGCGCCGGTCACGGTGCTCGCGTCGCTGCGCGAGTACGGGCTCCGGCTGATGCTCGACGACTTCGGCACCGGCTACTCCTCGCTGTCCTACCTGCGGCGGTTCCCGCTCGACGTGCTCAAGATCGACCGCTCGTTCATCGCCGGGCTGGGGCGTGACGAGGAGGACTCGGCGATCGTGGCCGCGATCGTGCAGATGGCGCGCGCGCTCGGGCTGACGGTGGTGGCGGAGGGCGTCGAACGGCCCGAGCAGCTCGAGCGGCTGCGCGAGCTGGACTGCGACCGCGCACAGGGGCGGCTCATCGCCGAGCCGATGCCGGCCGCCGAGGTGGAGCGGCTGATGATGTCCGTAGCGTCGTAGTGCGGATCTTCGACGGGCACAACGACGCGCTCTCGCGGCTGCTCGAGGCAGGTGACGCGGGCGCGCCGGCCGGTTTCATCGCGGGCGACGGCGAGGGCCACATCGACCTCCCGCGCGCGGCGCGCGGCGGGCTGGCGGGCGGCTGCTTCGCGGTGTTCACCGGCAGCCCGCCCGAGGCGGCGTATGCGTCGGGCGAGTACTTCACCGCGGTCGACCACGCGCGCGCGCTGTCCGAGGCGCTCGCGCAGGTGGCGCTGCTGCTGCGGCTCGAGCGCGAGTCCGGCGGGCGGCTGCGCGTCGCGCGCGCCGCCAACGACCTCGACGGCGCCGGGCTCGCGGCGGTGCTGCACCTCGAGGGCGCCGAGCCGATCGGGCCGGGACTCGACGAGCTCGCCGTCCTGCACGCGGCGGGGATGCGCTCGCTCGGGCTGGTGTGGAGCCGGCCGAACGCGTTCGCGACCGGCGTCCCGTTCGGCTTCCCGGGCTCGCCGGATCAGGGCCCGGGGCTCACCGACCGCGGGCGCGCGCTCGTCCGGGCGTGCGGCGAGCTGCGGATCCTCGTCGACGTGTCGCACCTCAACGCGCGCGGCTTCTGGGACGTCGCGGAGCTGAGCTCGGCTCCGCTGGTGGCGTCGCACTCCGGCGCGCACGCGCTCTGCGCGTCGCCGCGCAACCTCACCGACGACCAGCTACGCGCGATCGGCGAGCGCGACGGCCTCGTCGGGATCAACTTCCACGTCGGCTTCCTGCGCGCCGACGGCGCCGAAGACGCCGACACGCCGCTCTCGGCTATTGCCGAGCATGCCGCGCACGTGGCGGAGGTCGCGGGCGTGCGGTGCGTCGGGCTCGGGTCGGACTTCGACGGCGCGATCATGCCCGCGGCGCTCGGCGACGTGGCCGAGCTGCCGGCGCTGATCGGCGCGCTGCGCGACGCGGGCTTCTCCGAGGACGAGCTGGCCGGGATCGCGTTCGGCAACTGGCGCAGGGTGCTCGACGCGACGTGGGGCGCGTGAGGGTCGACGCGTCCGCTCGCTCGTAGGAGGACGTGCGCGTGGTGCGCGGTCGGGGCCGCTCGCTCGTGGCGCTGGTGAACGGCTGGCATCGAGGGAGTGGGTTCGAGCGGGGCGGCGATCAGCGCCGAGCATCGAGCGGGGGCGCGTGGCCCCGGCGAGTTCGTCCGCAAAACGTCGAGCCGACCCCGCACCTCCTCACCAGTCGCAGTAAGCGCCAGTCCCGTCGTCACCTCACGAGACCGCGGACCGCCCTCAGACCCGCCCGCTCTCCTCCGCCGCCGCCTCGGCGGCTTCGAGCTGGCGCTCGACGAGGTCGAGGCCGCGGTCCCAGAAGCCCGGGTCGGCCAGGTCGATCCCGACGATCGCGCCGAGCTCCTCCGGCGGCATCGAGCCGCCCGCCGACAGGAGCTCGAGGTACTTCGGAGCGAAGTCCGCGCCCTCCTCCTCGTAGCGTCCGTACACCGCGAGCGCGAGCAGCTGCCCGTACGCGTACGCGTAGACGTAGCCGGGCGAGTTGATGAAGTGCGGGATGTAGGACCACCAGAGCCGGTAGTCGTCGGTCACCTCGACCGCGTCGCCGAGCAGCTCCTCCTGCGACTCCGCCCACAGGTCGCCGATCCGGTCCAGCGACAGCTCGCCCTGCTCGCGCCGGTCGGTGTGCACGAGGTGCTCGAAGCGGTTCATCGCCACCTGGCGGAAGACCGTCGCGATCGAGCCCTCGATGCTCTCGGCCAGCAGCCCGAGCCGCGACGCGGGCGTCGGCGCCTCGTCCAGCAGGCGGCCGAAGACCAGCGTCTCGCCGAACACGCTCGCGGTCTCGGCCAGCGTCAGCGGCGTCGCGAAGTGGAACACGCCCTGGGGGCGCGCCAGCGCCGCGTGGACCCCGTGGCCCAGCTCGTGCGCGAGCGTCAGCACGTCGCGGCGGCGCGCGGTGTAGTTGAGCATCACGTACGGCGCCGCGCTCGGAACGGTGTAGGAGCAGAACGCGCCGCCGCGCTTGCCCGGCCGCACCGGGGCGTCGATCCGGTGCTCGTCGAAGAACGCGCGCGCGGTGCCGGCCAGCTCGGGGGAGAAGCCCGCGAACGACTCGAGCACGATCTCCTTCGCCCCGGCCCACGGGATCGCCTCGTCCTCGGCGGTGACGGCGGCCATCCGGTCGTAGTCGGCGAGCTTGTCCACGCCGAGCAGCCGCGCCTTCAGGCGGTACCAGCGGCGCGGCAGCTCGTAGCGCCCGCGAACCGCCTCGATCAGCGCGCCGACGGACTCGTCCGACGCCTCGTTGGCGAGGTTGCGGCTCGCGAGCCAGTGGGGGTAGGAGCGCAGCCGGTCGTCGACCATCTTCTCCGCCAGCAGCGTGTTGAGCACGTAGCCGCGCACACGCAGGCCCGGCTCGAGCGCGCGGGTGACCGCTCCCGCCGCGGTCTTGCGCTCGTCGTGCTCGGGCGAGAAGAGGCGCGACAGCGCGATCTCGAGCGCGACGGGCTCCTCGGTGTCGGCCAGGTCCACCGTGATCGCTGCCGCCTGCTCCTCGAACAGGCGCGACCACGCGCTCGAGCTGGTGAGCGCCTTCTCGGCGAGGATCCGCTCCTCCGGCTCGGACAGTAGGTGCGGGCGGTAGCGGCGCGCGCTGCGCAGGTGGTGGCGGCAGAAGTCCAACCCGTCGGAGGCGAGCAGCGCCTCGGCGGTCTCGTCGTCGAGCGCCGCCCACTCGAGGTCGAAGAACAGCAGCGTCGTCTCGATCTGCGTGCCGCGCTCCTGCACCTTCTGCAGCAGGGCGCCGCGCTCGGGATCGGCGGTGGCGGTCGCGAAGCGCAGCATCGCGTAGGAGCCGGCGCGCCCGAGCAGCTCGTGCAGCCCGGCCAGGTCGTGCATGGCGGCGGCGAGCCCGGGGCCGTCGAGCTCGGCGACCTTGCCGGCGTGGGCGGCGGCGAACACGTCGGCGCGGCGCTGCGCCTCGTCGAGCAGCGCCTCGACGCCCGCGGCGCCTTCGCCGGCGCCGTCGAGCAGCGGATCCAGATCCCAGGCGACCCCCTCGACGTCGGGGTCGGCGAGTTGCGGTGTGGCCATCCCTGGAGACTACGACGCGCGCAGTCCGTCCAGCATGAGCGTGAGGTAGCGGCGCCACACGTCGGGCGCGGTGAGGATCGTGCGCATGACCGACCCGGCGCCGCACATCATGATCTCGACGTCGATCGAGGTCGCGTCGGCGCGCATTCTCCCCTCCGCCTTGGCGCGAGTCATGAGCTCCTCGGTGGACCGGGCCAGGCCGGTGTCCTCGACGAACGTGCGGCAGTCGGTGCCCGCCACCACCTCGCAGAACGCCCGGTCGACCGCGTTGCGCTCCGCCGCGCGCCAGATCAGGTCGCAGAAGGCGTCCCACGCGTCCTCGCGCTCGAGCGCCTCGCGTGCGTAGCCGGCGATCTCCTCGAAGCGCTCGCGGACGAGCGCGTCGAGCAGCGCCTCCTTCGTCGGGAAGTGCCGGTAGACGGTCCCCACGCCGACCTTGGCGCGCTTGGCGACGTCGTCGATCTGCGCGTCGATGCCCTGGTCCGCGAACACCGCGCGAGCGGCTTTGACGATCCGCTCGTGATTACGGCGCGCATCCGCCCGGAGCGGCTTGCCCGCCGGGATGATGTGCGGATTGGCGAGCGTCATAAGGGTGAGGATAGCCCCACTTGTATGCGGAACTCAAGTTCCGTATCGTGCCAAAGCGAAACCGGAACTCCCGTTCCACTTAGTCTTCCTTCCCCAGGAGCTCCCAGTGTCCCCACAGTCGTATCCGCAGGACAAGAAATGGCTCGCGCTGGCGCTGCTCGCGCTGGCCCAGTTCGTCGTCGTCCTCGACGCGTCGATCGTCAACGTCGCGCTGCCGTCGATCGGCCGCGACCTCGAGTTCTCCCAGGATGATCTGTCCTGGGTCGTGAACAGCTACACGCTGTTCTTCGGCGGCTTCCTGCTGCTCGGCGGCCGCATGGCCGACCTGATCGGCCGGCGCCGTCTGTTCATTGCCGGCCTCATCCTCTTCGCGCTCGCCTCCCTGGCCGGCGGGCTCGCCACGTCTCCGGGCACGCTGATCGCCGCCCGCGCGGTGCAAGGCCTCGGCGCAGCGCTGCTCTCCCCCGCCGCCCTCTCGCTCCTGACCGTGATGTTCAGCGAGGGCGCCGAGCGCAACAAGGCGATGGGCGTGTGGGGTGCCGTCGCCGGCTCGGGCGGCGCCGCGGGCGTGCTGCTCGGTGGCGTGCTGACCGAGTACGCGGGCTGGGAGTGGGTGCTGTTCGTGAACGTGCCGATCGGCATTGCGGCCGCCGCGGTGGCCACGCGCCTGCTGCCGGAGAGCCGCAATGACGGCGCGCGCCACTTCGACATCGCGGGCGCGGTGACGGTGACCGCCGGCCTGTCGCTGCTGGTCTATACGCTGATCGACGCGAACAACGCCGGCTGGCTCTCGGGCCAGACGCTCGGCCTGGGCGCGGTGGCGCTTGCGTTCATCGCGGCGTTCGCCGTGATCGAGACGCACTCGAAGGCGCCGCTCGTGCCGTTCCGGATCTTCCGCAAGCGGACGATCACCGGGACCAACATCGTCGGGCTGCTCGTGGCGATGGCGCTGTTCTCGATGTTCTTCTTCGTGTCGCTCTACATGCAGATGGTGCTCGGCTACGACGCGCTCGAGGCCGGGCTCGCCTACCTGCCGCTGGCGGCGGGGATCATCGTGTCGGCCGGCATCGCGTCGGCGCTCGTCACGAGGTTCGGGTTCAAGCCGATCCTCGTCTCGGGCCTGGTGCTCACGGCGATCGGGCTCGTGTGGTTCTCGCAGGTCGAGGTCGGCGGCTCGTACCTCGGCGACATCCTGTTCCCGTCGCTGATCGCCGCCGTCGGCCTCGGCTTCGCGTTCGTGCCGATGACGATCGCGGCCGTGGCCGGCGTGGAGCCGCACGAGGCCGGCCTGGCGTCCGGGCTGATCAACACGTCGCAGCAGGTCGGCGGCGCGCTGGGCCTGGCGATCCTCGCCTCGATCGCGAACTCGCGCACGGACTCGCTGATGACCGAGGCCGGGGGCGCCGCGTCGGCGCTGCCGAACGCGCTCACCGAGGGCTTCCAGACCGCGTTCATGGTCGGCGCCGGCTTCGCGGTGCTCGGCGCGATCCTCGCCGCGACGCTGATCTCCTCGCGGGAGAGCCGCGCGCACTCCGAGGCCGCGCAGGCCGAGGGCGCCGCGCCGGCTCCGGCGGTCGCCTAGTCCTACCCCCACCTCCGGGCCTATCCAGGGCCCGGAGGGCGGGGCGGGCCTCAGCGCGCGACGAACAGCCGCGCGTTGCGGTCGGTCCGCCTGCCCGCGAAGCCCTGCGGCCGCCCGCCCTGCGCGTCGAGGAAGGCCAGCTCGCGCGCGACGCCGGCGAGGCCGCGGCCGTCATGGTCCAGCATCCAGGTCTCCAGCGCATAGCCGTCCGGCGTGCGCCGCAATCGCAGGGCGCGGGCCTGCTGTGGGTGGTCGGCGAGCGACGACGTGCTGATCTGCCAGTAGCCGCCGGCGGCGCGCGGACGGATCCGGTTGCGGTGCGAGTTGCCCGCGATCACGGCGACCACGCCGGGCGTGACGTCGAGCATGGCGAGCGCGGTCTCGCCGCCGGCCGTGTTGTCGAGCGGGTTGTGGCTGAAGACGAGCAGCGCGCGGCCTTGCGCGTGCACCAGCTCGTCGCGCAGCCAGGCGAGCTGCGCGGACCGCACCACGCCGCGCGAGCCGCCGGCGCGGTCGACGGTGTCGAGCACCAGCGCGCGGGCGTGCCGGCCGAGGTCGAACGCGTAGTCGAGCGTCGGCCGGCCGGTCGCGGCGCGGAGCGCGGCGGGCGCCCGGTCGCGCTGGGCGAGCCGGGCGATGATCTCGGCGGGCTTCATGTGGCGGCGGTCGGGGTCGGCCGGCACGTCGAGGCTGCGGCCGGGCGCTCCGGCGGCCAGGAGCGCATCCACGGCTCGGGCGCTGTTCGCGGCGTCGGTCGGCAGGCCGGGGTCCGACCCGACCACCATCCGTCGCCCGGTGGCGACCGCGTCGATCCGCGCAGTGACCGGCGTCTCGCCCTGCACGAGCAGGTCGTGGTTGCCGAGCGCGGGGTACCAGGGCGCGGTCAGCCCGGGGGAGCGGAACGGGCGCTGCGCCTGGTCGAGGATCCCCGGGTGCCGCGGGGCGTCGAGGCCTGGGCGGTAGTAGAGGGGATCGGGATCGTCGGCTGCCTGCACGCCGTCGTAGCCGGGGCCGCCCGTGTCGGGGTCGACCGCTCCGCCGTCGAGCACCGCGACCGCCTGGGCGAGCTCGATCGATTCGGCGGAGTCGACGATGTCGCCGGTGACGAGGACGGCGTCGGGACGGAGACGGTTCACCGCCCGCACGCTCGCCGCGAGCACCTGCGGGCTCAGCGCCTCCTGCGGGCGGAACGTGGAGGAGAAGGCGCCGCCGAGCCGGTCGAGGAACGGCACGCGCGCGGGTGACTCCTCGTCGCGCACGTGCGTGTCCGTGAGCTGCGCGACGGTGGCGATGACCTCGCCGGCCCGCGCGGCGTGCGCAAGCTCGGTCCGATCCACGAGCGCCTCGCCGGGCCCGCGCTCGAGCGCGCCGTCGCCGTCGCGATCGACGAGGGTCGCATCGAGCGTCGAGGCCGCGGGCGCGGTTCGCGCGTCGTCGCCGCCGCATGAGGCGACGAGGAGGGCCAGCACGAGGGCGGCAGCGAGCGCGGCCGCGCGCTGCGGCGCCGTCGCGCCGGCCGGTCTCGTCGCAGCGCGGCTCATTCCTCGCGCAGCCCTTCGATGACGCGCTCGCGCATCGTCCTGCGGGCGACGAGCGTGGTCGCCGCGGCGGACAGGGCAAGGAGGCCGCCGATCACGATCGCGACCTGGCCGGTCGACGGGCCGAGCGGGAGGTCGGCGAAGCCCGCCGCCAGGCGCGCGACGAGCGGGCCGAGGACGAGCCATTCGAGCAGCACGCCGCCCAGCGCGGCCGGGACGGCGACCGCCAGCGCGGCGCCGGCCAGCACCGCGGCGACGGAGCGCGCGTCGCCGCCGACCGCGCGCAGCAGTGCGACCGCGCCCCGCCGCTCCCGGGCGGTCATGGCGAGCGCCTGGATGAGCGCGTAGAGGCAGACGAGTCCGACCGCAAGCCCGACCCCGCGCAGCACGGTCGCCAGCACGCCGAGGAACGCCGCGTTGCGCGTGGTCGCCCCGGCGACCGGTTGCGGCGGCGCGCCGAGCGCCTCGAGCTGCTGCTCCACCGCGGCGCGGTCGGCGCCCGGCTCGAGGCGGACCGAGATCGTCGATCCGGCGCCGGGTTGCGCGTCGAGCAGCCGGGGCGGGCGCACGTACGCGATGCGGCCGTCGTGCTCCAGCGCCCGCACGACGCCGGCGACGCGGACGCGCACCTCGCTCCCGCCCTCGCCCTGGACGGCGAACGTCGCCCCGGGCCGCAGGCCGAGCGCATCCGCGAGCCCGACGCCGACCTCCGCCTCGTCGTCGCTCCGCAGCCGTCGCCCGAGGGCGAGCGGCGGCGCCTCGAAGCGCGTGTGGTCGCCGGGGTAGGCGATCATCCGCAGTGGCTCGCCGAGGCGGAACGAGTCGGCGACGTCGGCCTGGTAGCGCTCGGATGCGTCGGCGACGCCGGAGATCGCCTTGACGTCGTCGACCTCGAACGGGCTGAGGCGCACGGTGAGCTCGTAGCGCTTGCCGATCGCGCCGGGGTCGTCGCGCAGCCGCTCGAGCAGCGCGGCGAGCGCGAGCATCAGCGTCACGACGCCCGCGCACACGGCGATCGTGGCGACCGACGCGGCGAACCGCCCGCGTGCGGCGAGGGCGAAGCGCGCGCCGGTGGCGAGCAGCCCGCCGGCGGGTCCGCCGGGGCGGCGGCGGGGCCGCGCGAGGTCTCCGCCCCGGAGGATCTCGGCGGGTGGGCGACGGGCCGCCCGCCAGGCCGGCCAGGTGGCCGCGGCGGTGACGAGCGCGGTGATCGCCAGGAGGCACGCGGCCAGGACGGGCAGGAGCGCGGCGCCGGGCGGGAGCTCGTTGAGCTGTGCCAGCAGCGCGGCGGACGGGCCTGCGAGCGCGAGCGCTCCCGCGGCGAGGCCGAGCGCGGCGGCGGGAGCAGCCAGCAGCGCCGCCTCTGCGGCCTGGCCGGCGGCGAGCCGGCCCGGCGTGAAGCCCAGCGCGCGCCTCACCCCGAACGACGGGAGCCGCCGCTGCACGTCGGCCTGCGCGCTCGCCGCCAGCATCGTCCCCGCCGTCACGAGCGCGACGAGCGAGAACGCCACGAGCAGGGAGATCACGATGCCGGCGGCCTCGCCGAGCAGCACCTCGATCCCCGCGCGCGTGATGAACGCGAGGTTGCCGATCCCGAACGAGGTCGCGCGCGCCTGCGTGAGCGTGATGTCCGCGCGGCCGGGGTCGGCCAGCCAGAGCAGCGCGAGGTTCACGGGGACGTCGCCGCGCGCCCGTACGTAGACGCGCGGGGTCACCGTCAGCGGGAAGGCGACGTTGTCCGGCTCGACCGCGACCCCGACGACCTGGAGCCGCCGGTCGCGGCCGACCGTCAACGCGTCGCCGGGCGCGAGTCGCCACTCGCGCGCGAGCCCGCGCTCGACCACGACCTCGCCGGGGGCGCGCACGTCGCGTCCCTCGGTGATCGCGTAGCCGCGCCGGCCGCCGGCGACGATGTGCACGACGCCCTTCGGCGTGCCCTCGCCGTTGGCACGCAGGGCGACGTCCTTG
>DATHJG010000967.1:0-10731 GCA_035489875.1 Solirubrobacteraceae bacterium
CCGTCACGTGCACGCGGACCAGCGCCGACTCCATCAGCCCCGCCTGCACGCCGAACGTCGCCGGCCCGGTGGCCCGCGACGGCGCCAGCCCGCAGATCTCCGTCCAGGTCGAGAAGCCGACGCCGCGGAGCTTGCCGTCCGCGGTGCGGCCGCGCTCGGCCTCGGGGTCGAAGCGCTCGAGCAGCTTGGCGAGCGCGCCGGGGTAGTTGCCCGAGTCGTACACGACGCCGACGGCGGTCTCGGCCGGGAAGTCCTCGGGCGGGATGAAGTTGCGCCGCCGCAGCTCTAGCCGGTCGATCCCCAGCTCGTGCGCCATCTGCTCGACCATCACCTCGATGTAGTGCGTCGCCTCCGGCCGCCCGGCGCCGCGGATCGCGTCCGTGGCCATCTTGTTCGTCATCACGCCGGTGATGTCCGTGCGCACCGCCCGCCAGCGGTAGCACCCGGCCATGACGAACGCGCCGAGCGACGGGATCATCGGCGTCAGCAGCATCATGTACGCGCCGAGGTCGGCGATGATCTTCACGTGCAGGGCGGTGAACGTGCCGTCGCGGTTCGCGCCCATCTTCACGTAGGCGATCTGGTCGCGGCCGTGGTGCGCGGTCGCCATGTTCTCCGACCGCGTCTCGATCCACTTGACCGGGCGGCCCAGCTTGCGCGACGCCCACGCGAGCAGGATCTCCTCGCCGTAGATCTGGAGCTTGGAGCCGAACCCGCCGCCGACGTCCGGCGCGATCACCCGCACGCGGTCCTCGGTCATGCCGAGCTGGAGGGCGAGGAACAGGCGCAGGAAGTGCGGCACCTGCGTCGCGCTCCATACGGTCAGCTCGCCGGCGCGGTAGTCGGCGATCACGCCGCGCGTCTCGATCGGCGCGCCGGCGGTGCGGTGGTTGACGAAGCGGTGCTCGATCACGACGTCGGATTCGGCGAGCGCGCTCTCGACGTCGCCGCCGAGCGACCACTCGTGGACCTTGTTCGAGCCCAGGTCGGGATGGACGAGGTCGCCGCCCGCGAGCGCCGCCTCAGGGTCGACGACCACCGGGAGCGGGTCGTAGTCGACGATGACGTCCTCGGCGGCGTCGACCACGGCGTAGCGGTTCCGGCCGATGACGACCGCGACCGGATCGCCGACGTGCTTGACGGCGTCCTTGGCCAGCGGCCAGTGCGGCGGAGCGTTGACGTCGACGCCGGGCGGGACCCAGGCGAGCGGAAGCGGCGACTCGAGGTCGAGGTCGGCGCCGGTGAACACGGCCTCCACGCCGGGGCGCGCACGCGCGGCGGAGACATCGATCGAGGCGACCCGCGCGTGCGCCTCGGGTGAGCGCACGAACGCGGCCCAGAGCACGCCGGGCACGGTGATGTCGTCGACGAAGGTGCCCTTGCCCTGCAGCAGCGGCGGGTCCTCCTTGCGCCGCATGCTCCGGCCGACGTGCTTGCCGTCGACCTTGCCGTTGTGGCCACTCATGCGCCCAGCCCCCGCGCCGCGACTTCCTGGGCGGTCTCCTTCGCGACCTGCGGCATCTCCGGCTCGGGCACCTCGCCGCGCCGCTGGAGCCGCGCGGCGTGCTGGACCGCCTTGACGATGTTGTGGTAACCGGTGCAGCGGCACAGGTTGCCGGCGAGCCCGTCCCGGATCTCGTCCTCGGAGGGATCGGGGTTGCGCTCGAGCAGGTCGGCCGCGGCCATGATCATCCCGGGCGTGCAGTAGCCGCATTGCAGCCCGTGCTCGGCCCAGAAGCCCTCCTGCAGCGGGTGCAGGTCGTTCCCGTCGGCCATGCCCTCGATCGTCCGGACCTCGGCGCCGTCGGCCTGCACCGCGAGCAGCGTGCAGCTCTTCACCGACACGCCGTCGAGGTGGACGGTGCACGCGCCGCAGTTGGAGGTGTCGCAGCCGACGTGCGTGCCCGTCAGCCCGAGGGTGTCGCGCAGGAAGTGCACCAGCAGCAACCTCGGCTCGACCTCGGCCGTCTGAGGTTGGCCGTTGACGGTCACGGAGACACGGACGGCGTCTGCCATGTTGGACCTCTCCTCTCGCCCATTCGCTGGCTTGGCAGGCTGAGACTACGCCCCGGGGTGCGGCGTGCCAACCCGCATCGGCAACCCGCCCTTGGGGCCGAGCGTCGGCGTCTGGCGAACCTCCAGGCGGTGGCCGCGCGGGAGCTCGAGCCGGTGCTCGCGAAGGATCCGAGCGGCGATCGCCTTGACCTCCATCTGGCCGAAGCGCATGCCGATGCACTGGCGCGAGCCGGCGCCGAACGGGACATACGCGCCCTTGGGGAGCTCCGCCTTGCGCTCGAACCGCTCCGGCCGGAAGGCGTCCGGGTCGTCCCAGACGTCCGGGAGGCGGTGGGTGACGTAGGAGGAGTAGTTGACCGGCGCGCCGGCCGGGACCGTGACGCCCTCGAACGCGAACGTGCGCACGGCGCGCCGCGGGCCGATCCATGCGGGTGGGTAGAGCCGCAGCGTCTCGTCGAGCGCGCGATCGAGCTGCCCGAGCCTGCCGCCCATCAGGTCCTCGTAGCCGGGGCGGGCGGGCAGCTCGGCGGCGATCGCGTCCGCGACGTCGGGATGGCGCGCGAGCTCGTAGAAGAGGAACGCCACGGTGGCGGTGGTCGTGTCGTGGCCGGCGAACAGGAGCGTCATCACCTCGTCGCGCACCTGCGCGTCGGACAGCCGGGAGCCGTCCTCGTCCTCGGCGTCGAGGAGCAGCGACAGCAGGTCCTCGCCGCGCGCGCCGGTCCGCCGGCGGCGCGCGATCTCGGAGCGGATCAGCGCGTCGAGCTTCCCCCGCGCGTCCGTCAGCGCCGCCCACGGCGTGCGCGGGCCGCGCAGGATCTGCATCCAGTAGTCCCGCCCGTAGTAGGAGAGCGCCCGCTCGAACTCGCGCGCCGGGTTCATGTCCGCCGGGCGCTGCTCGGGGTCGAGACCGAACAGCGCGCGCATCGCCACCCGCAGCGCCAGCTCGCGCGCCCAGCCGTAGAGGTCGACGCGGTCACCCGTGCGCCACGGCGCGACCGCGCGCTCGATCTCCTCCTCCATCGTGCCGAGCGCGGCCGCGATCCGCTCGCGGTGGAAGGCGGGCAGCATGATCCGGCGCGAGCTCCGGTGGAACTCGCCGTCGATCGTGAGGAGCCCGTCGCCGAGCAGCGGGATCAGGTCGGAGAACGCGCCGTCGCGCCAGGTGAAGTCGGCCGCGTGCGAGACGAGGATGCGATGGTTCGCGGCCGGGCCGATCATGAACACGACGCGCGTCGTCAGTATGCGCAGGCTGAAGACCGGGCCGTGCCGCTCGTACGCGTCGAGCAGCAGCCCGAGCGGGTCGGTGATCACGCGGTGCGTGCGGCGCACGGACGGCAGCACGTCGCCGGGCGGGAACGGCGCGGGCGAGCGCAGCTCCGCGCGCAGGTCGTAGGTCAGGCGGTAGAGCGGGTTGGTCGAGACGGGCGGCGGGCCGGCCAGTGACACAGTGTCAAAAGCTACACCCGGCCCGGCGAGTCCGCAAAACGCGCCCACGTACCGGTGGCTTGCGGCGGCTCGCAAGCGGTCGAGTGTCGCGAACGTCTCGCCATGCGAGACATTCACGACACTCGGCGGGTGTGGCGCCTCGCGCGCGGCGGCGCGGCCGGCCCGGGAGGAGGAGGGCCGGCCGCGCCGGGGAGGCGGTCCGGGGGAATCGGGCGCGACTGGTCAGAGCCGGTCGCGCCAGCGGATCGCTGCGGAAGCCAGCGCGCTGAGCGCCGCGTCGAGTGCGGGGCCGCTGCCGCTCGCGCGGGCGCGGGCGACCTCGCGGAGCGCGCCGGCGAGGACCGCGGGCCCGGACGGGCCGCCGTCGCGCAGCGCGTCGAGCTCCGGCTGCGTGAGCCGGCGCGCCTCGCCGCACACGAGCACCGCGAGCTCGCGCGCGCGCCGCTCGGCCGCCGCAGCGCGGTCCTCGGCCTCGTGGGCCGCCTTCCACGCCGCGCCGGCGCCGTCGCTCGCGAGCTGTGCGCGCGCCGCCGCGCCGAGCCGCTGCGCCGCGTCCGCGCGCTGCTCGGCGTCGGCCGCACGGGCCTCCGCGGCCTGCTGCGCACGGCGCGCGTCGATGGCGTCCCGGGTCGCGGCCTCGGCCTGGTCGGTCACGGCACGGATCCGCGCCTCGCCGTCGGCGACGAGCTCCTCGACGCGCTCGGTGGTGAGCTCGCGGACGGCGCGCTCGGTCACCTGCACGCGATCGCGCGCCCGGCGCGCGCGGCCCTCGCGCTCGCTCGCGCGGCGCGCACGGCGGCGAGCCTCGCCGACGGCCTCCTCGGCGCGCTCGGCGCGGCGCTCGACCGCGCGCAGGCGGCGCTCCAGCGCCTCCGCGCGCGCCTCGGCATCGCGCACGCGCTCCGCGGCGACGGCCAGCTCGTCATCCACGCTGCGCGGCACCTGCGGGGCCCGCTGGGCGAAGTCGGGGCGCGCGACGCCGGCGGCACGGCGGCGCGGCCCGGGCCGGTGCGGCTCCAGGCCGGCCGCGCGCACGGCGGCGTCGAAGCTCCCGTCGAACGGACGCTTCGCGGCGTTGGTGGACGGCCAGACGCCCTCGCGGTAGCGCTCGGCGCGCCACTCCTGCGCGCGCCAGCGGGCGAGCGAGGGGTTCCAGTCGGCCGAGCACGGCGGCTCGCCGTACCGGGCGTTCCACTCGCGGATCTTCTCGATGATGGTGTCGCGGGTCCAGCGTCGCACTCGACGCCCGTCCGCGACCTGCGCGGACGGGGTCATGAGAACCTCGTCCGCTAGCCGCGATCGGCGTTGGTGGGCGCGAGCGTGCCCTCGCCGCGACCGAACGACCGGTGACCCGCGTCGGCGGGCATGCACTTCATCGGTCGGAGGTCGGAGCGGGCGCTCATCGTTCAGCCAAGCTACCCGACGCACCGGCGTTTGTCGAGCCGCACGGCCGCCGGCAAAGGGTTCGAATCCTCGTTAGCGCGTCATGAACGCGAGCGCCATCGACAGCCCGGCCTCGCGGCGGACCGTGGCGATCCGGCGGCCCGGCTGGACGGCCGGGCGGGCGGCATCGAGCAGCGGGCCGGCGACCGCGTCGAGGTCGGCCACGGTGACGGTGAGGCCCCAGAACCGGACCGCGCCGCCGGCCTGCGCGACCTCGACGATCAGCTCGCCGAAGCGCACGAACGCCATCGGCGCGGGCAGCTCGGGCGGCCCGCCACGCCGGCGCACGTCTCCCCCGGCGGCCGCGAGCGCGCCGGCGGTCCGGTCGACGTCGTCGGTGAACGCGACGAGGTGGTCGATCGCGAGCGCGCCGTTCGGGTGCGCCGGCGAGGGCGGCGCGGACGAGCCAGGCGCCGGCCGCGCGGACGAGTCGCGTGGCAAGATGGTCTCGCCGGCCGCCCCCGACGCGCCGTCGTGCGCCACGACCGGCAGCCCGTCCGGGCGCTCCGCCGCGAGCCCCTCGACGCGCACGGCCACGACCCCGGTTCCGGCCTCGCGGCCCGCCAGCCGCATGCGCAGCCCGCCGAGCGCGAACGCGCCGTCGTCGCCCGGCGCGAAGCCCAGCGCGGACCAGGCGGCGGGCTCGTCGGCGATCTCCAGCTCGCGGGCAACGGCCATGCGTGGCGCAGTCTGCCACCCTTCCCGACCGACACCGACCCGCCCACGGGCGAGAACGATCAGCACGCCGACGCACCAGCCCGACGAGATGGAGCAGGACGTCGCCCGCTTGCCCGCGGGCGAGTCCGGCATGCCCGGGCGCGGCTTCTCGCGCCTCTCCCTCATCGGCCTCGCGGTCTCGGTCGTCGCCGTGGCCGGCGTGGTCTGGTGGGCGCTGCACCAGGAGCCGCCGCAGTTCCCCGACACCGCGGGCGAGTGGGGCGCGCTCGCCGGCGCGGTGGCGATCTACGCGGTCGCCACGCTCGTGCGCGGCGAGCGCTGGCGCTCCCTCCTGCGCGCCGAGGGCGGCCGGCCGAGCCGCGCCGACTCGCAGGGCCTCAACGTCGTCGGCTACGCCGCCAACAACGTCCTCCCCGCGCGCGCGGGCGACGCGGTGCGCGTGTTCCTCATGGCCCCGCGCGCGGGGATGTCGAAGAAGGCGGTGCTCGGCACGCTGCTCGCCGAGCGCCTGCTCGACATCGCCGTGATCCTCACGCTCTTCCTCGTCGTCGGCTACGGCCTGCTGGGCGAGGCCGGCGGCGGCGAGGTCGGCTGGATCGTGCTTGCGACCGCGGGGGTGGCCGCGGCCGGCCTGGTCGGGGTCGTCCTCATCCGCCGCAACGAGCGCCTGCACGCGACCGCGGCGCCGATCCTCTCCTCCACCCTCCAGCTCCGCGGCCGCCACGGGCTCACGCTGCTCGGGATCACGGTCGTGATCTGGGGGCTCGAGGCCGGCGTCTGGATGAGCACCGGCGCCGCCGCCGGGTTCCCGATGGACCCGATCGAGGGCTGCTACATCGTCGCGCTCGCCAGCGTGTTCGCGCTGATCCCCTCCGGTCCGGGCTACGCCGGAACGCAGGACGCGGCGGCCGTGACCGGCATCCTTGCGCTCGGCGGGACCCACTCGCAGGCGGTGACCTACCTGATCCTCGTGCGCTTCGTGCTCGCCGTGCCGATCACGATCGCCGGCCTCGGGCTGATGGCGTCCCGCTACGGCGGACTCAGGCGGCTGCGACCCGCTCGATGAGGAACCGCGGCTGGGAGGTCCTCGGGTACGTCCTGCTCGTCGCGGGCGCGCTCGCCGTGCGCCTGATCGGGCTCAGCGACCGGCCGTTCCACCACGACGAGAGCCAGGACGCGTACTTCTCCTGGCTGTTCTGGACGCGGGGCGACTACACGTACCAGCCGATCCTGCACGGCCCGCTGCGCTTCTACCTGACGTCGCTGATGTACCTGATGTTCGGCGACTCCGACTTCACCGCGCGGCTCGCACCGGCGCTGATGGGGACGCTGATGGTCCCGCTGCCGGCGCTGCTCCGCGGCCAGATCGGGCGGGTCGGCGCGTTCGCGGCGGCGACGGCGCTCGCGTTCGGGCCGACCTACCTCTACTACAGCCGCTTCGCGCGCGAGGACATCTACATCGCCTGCATCACGCTCGCGCTGCTGGCCGTCACGTTCCGCTTCCTCGACCGGCCGCGCCGCCACCAGCCGGCGCTGATCGGCGTGCTGCTCGCGCTCAGCTTCGCGACCAAGGAGTCGACGTTCATCACCGTGTTCGTGGCGGGCACGTTCCTCGTCGTCGCGCTGGCCGTCCAGGCGCGCCGGCACGGGTTCGCGGAGGCGCAGATCGTGCGGGCGGTGCGGGCCGTCGGCTGGGAGGCGTGGGCCTGGGCGCTCGCCGCCTTCGCCGGCGTGTTCACCGTGCTGTTCACCGTCTTCCTCACGAACCCCGGCGGGTTGTGGGACGGCATCTACGACGGGCTCGCATACTGGCTCGCCCAGCACGGTCCGGGACGCGGCGAGAAGGAGTGGTACTTCTACATCGTCGCGCTGTTCGCGGAGGAGTGGCCGGCGCTCCTGCTCGGCGCCGTCGGCGTGGTCGCCACGCTGCGCCGGCCAACGCTGTTGCGGGTGTTCCTCATCTGGGACTTCGTGTTGTCGCTCGCCATCTACAGCTGGGCCAACGAGCGCTTCAGCTGGCTCCTCCTGCACCCGCTCCTGCCGCTGCTGCTGCTCGCCGGCTTCGGCGTGCAGGCGATCTGGGAGGCCCGCGCGCGCTGGACCGGACGGCTCGGGCTCGTGGTGGTGGCGATCTGCGTGGCGTACGCCGGCTACACGTCGTGGTGGGCGAACGCGGAGAACGGCGCCGACCCGCGCGAGTTCCTGGTCACGACGCAGTCGGCGGAGGACGTCAAGGGCGTGCGCGACCAGGTCGAGGCCGTCGCCGCCCGCGCCCGGCGCGAGGGCCGCGACGTGAGCATCCTGGTCGACGCCGCCGAGGGCGCGACGTTCCCGTGGGCGTGGTACTTCCGCGACCTGCCCGCCGAGTACCTGGACATGACGAACTCGACCGAGCTGCCGGCCGAGACCGACGTGGCGATCCTCACCGAGGCCAACCGCGACCGGCTGCTGCAGAGCCTGGCCGGCTACGACGGCCGCCGGTTCCGGTTCCGCGTGTGGTGGGTGCGGGAGTACGACGAGATGTCGCTCGGCGGGTGGTGGCGCTGGGTCTCCGAGCGCGAGACGTGGAACCCGACCGGCGGGATGCCGGAGTGGATCTACGTGCGTCAGGGTGCGTGACCCGCGGTCTCGTCCAGCTCGTCCAGCAGATGCAGGCTGCGGCCGCGGCGCTCCCCGAGCTCGGTCTCGAACGCCTCCAGCTCGGCCTTGCGGCGCCGCACGAGGTCCAGCAGGCCGTCCGCGTGGTCGGCCGCCTCGAGCAGGATCCTGCGCCGTTCGACCGGATCGGACGTCTCGCGCCACTCGCGCCGGCGCTCCGCGCGCGCGTCCTCGCCGGACACGACCGCGTGCAGCTCGTCGAGCGACAGGCCCAGCAGGCGCTTGAGCCGAAGCACCTGGCGCAGGCGCTCGACGTCGGCGTCGGTGTACTCGCGATGCTCGCCCGCGGCACGCTCCGCCGCCTCCGCCAGCAGTCCGATCTCCTCGTAGTAGCGCACGGTGCGCGGGGTCGTCCCCGCCGCGCGCGCCAGCTCGCCGATCCGCATCTCAGTCGCCCTTCGGCCGCAGCAGCGAGACGCCGGCGCCGACCAGCGACGTCGCGGCGAGCACCCACAGCGCGGTGTGCATGTTGGACACGAACGGGTCCAGCGTGGCCTCCGAGAGGCCGGTGGTCACCCCGGAGAAGATCTTGAAGAGCGTGTCCTTGTCGACCGAGGAGGTCACGACGGCCAGCACGAACGCGATCGAGATCACCGCGCCCGTGTTCTGCAGCATGGTCCGCGCGCCGGCCGCGATCCCGCGCCGGTGGGCCGGCACGGTGCCCATCATCGCCGCGGTGTTGGGGCTGTTGAACATGCCCGAGCCGACGCCGACGACGAACAGCCACAGCGCCGCCCAGAAGTAGGAGGTGTGCACGCCGAGCGTCGTCATCCCGGCCAGCGCGGCCGCGGTCACGACCATCCCCCACGCGGCGAGCGCGCGTGAGCCGAAGCGGTCCGCCCACACGCCGGCGAGCGGCGAGGCGATCAGCATGCCGATCGCCATCGGAGCGATCTCGATGCCCGCCTTGATCGGGTCGTCCCCCTGCACGCCCTGGAAGTAGAACACGAACAGGAACAGCAGCGCGAAGCGCGAGAGCCCGTTGATGAAGGCGGCGCCGGTTGCGGCGGCGAACAGCCGGTTGCGGAAGATCGAGAGGTCGAGCATCGGCGCCCGGTGGCGGTGCTCGATCAGCACGAAGACCGGCAGCAGCACGGCGCCGAGCGCGATCCCGCCGAGCGTCAGCGGATCGCCCCAGCCGCTGAGACCGGCGCGCGAGAGCCCGTAGACGACGCCCGTGAGCCCCGCCACGAACGTCAGCACGCCCGGCACGTCATAGCCGCGGACGCGGTCCGGCGTGGCCAGCTCGCGCAGGATCAGCCAGGCCCACAGGGAGCCGGCGAGCGCGAACGGCACGTTGAACCAGAACACCCAGTGCCACGAGATCGCCACCAGCACGCCTCCGAGCACCGGCCCGATCACGAGTCCGACGGCCGCGACCATCGTGTTCGTCCCCATCGCCAGGCCGAGCTGCTCGCGCGGGAACGCATCCGTGACGAGCGCGCTGGAGTTCGCGAACAGGAACGCGCCGCCGATCCCCTGCGCGATGCGCCATGCGATCAGCTCGGTGCCGTCGCCCGCGAAGCCCGCTCCCAGCGACGCCGCCGCGAACACGACGAAGCCCGCCACATAGGCGCGCTTGCGCCCGAACAGATCCGACAGGCGCCCGGCGAAGAGCACCAGCACGGTCGAGGAGATCATGTAGGCGAGGATCACCCAGACGAGCGAGAGGATGCTCGTGCCCAGCGCTCGCTCGAGGTCGGGCAGCGCGATGATCAGCGTGCCCGAGTTGATCGTGGCGAGGAGCATCCCGAGGCTCGTGCACGAGAGCGCCCACCACTTGTAGTGCTCGTGCGCGCCGTCGACCCCGACGCGCCGCCTTGCGATGGTTTGTTCGACGGCCATGCAAATTGATTCTAACGTAAGCGTCAGGTTCTATCGCAACTCCCAGACCTCCGTCCCCTCGCGCGCGTACACGCGGCGGCCAAGCTGCGCCCACTTCGCCGCGCCGGCGTCGCCGTAGTCGGTCCGCTCGAGCGGGCCGACGACCACGTAGCGCACCCCGTACCGCTGGAGCACCGGCTCAGCCGCCGCGGCGGTCGCGGCGGAGTAGGCCTGCGCGACCTCGTCCGCGCGGGCGTCGACGTCGTGGCCCCACTGGCGCTCGTGCCCGGGCCAGCCGAGCACGGCCGGCAGCCCGGTGAACGTGGAGATCCGCCCGTGGCCGAACGTGGAGTAGTCCGGGCCGACCGCCTCGAGCACCACCGACCCGGCCGGCGCGTGGTCGTTGAGCCACGCGATCGCGCCCGGGTCGCCTGGCGCGCGGTCGCGCAGCCAGCCGAGCCCGTCGAGCGTCGGCGTCGCGTCGAACCCGCCCTTGCGCGCGTACGTCCCCGCCACCGGGTACACGGCCGCCGCGAGCACGACGAGCGCGGCCGCCGCCGCGCACGTCCAGCGGGCGAGCCGCCTCCGCAGCCACTCCCCCCGCCATGCCAGCGCGCCGATCCCCGCCAGCCCGAGCAGCAGCCACGCCTGGTAGTCGAGCTT
>DATHJG010000968.1:0-2291 GCA_035489875.1 Solirubrobacteraceae bacterium
GGCGATGGCGTGGCATGCGAGAGCTAATCCACAGTCGGCCGCTCCTGCGGAGCGCGGCGGCCCGCTCGCAGCGTGCTCCATTTTCGACGATGACGTGGGTGGGCATCGGCGGCGCCGCGCGACTCTGCGCGATTCGACAGCACACGCTGCACGCCCGGCGCTACCGCTTCTGCCTCGGAGCAGGCGCGGTCCCGCAGAAGGACAGACGCTCGCCTCTCGTCCCAAGCGAGCGTCCGCCGAAGCTCGTCTGAGACGCCCGCTCGTCGTCCGAGGCAGGTGTGTCGGCATCCTCGCAATGAAGGTCGGACGCTTCCCTGTGCCCGCCGAAAGCAGGCGTGGGATCAGTGTCGGCGGATGCTGTGGTCGTCGCGAGACGGGAGCGGACAGGGAGCTTGCCCGACAAACCCATGTCCGATTTCGAATACGCTGACAGTGGGATGGACGGCGTGCACGACATGGGTGGGATGCACGGGTTCGGGCGGGTCGTCGAGCCCGGCAGTGAGTTGGCTTACCACGAGGGGTGGGAGCCGCGGGTTTTCGCCATCCAGATGCTGGTGGGGCTTGAAGGTCTCGGTGCCGGGCCTGGAGGACGTCCGGTGCGCGAGGAGATGGAACCGGCGCACTATCTCGCTGCTTCGTACTACGAGCGCTGGCTCTACAGCGCCGAGCAGCGTCTGCTGCGCAAGGGCACGATCACACCCGGCGAGGTCGAGGGTGTGATGGAGCGCCTCGCGGCTGGGGAATCCGTTCCTGAGCACAGTGATGCCGCGATGGCGGAGAGGATGAGGGCGGACCTGCGGGCGGTCTATCCGATGGATGCGCCGCCGGCCGATGTCCGTTTCGACCGCGGTCAGCGGGTGCGCGTGAGGCGGATGCATCCGGCCGGGCACACGCGCTGCCCGCGCTATGCCCGTGGCGCTCTCGGGGTGATCGAGTGCGTACGCGGAGCGGACCGCCTGCCCGACCGTGCCGTGTACGGGGAGCAGGTCACACCCGAGCCGGTCTACTCCGTCGCCTTCCGCTCACAGGAGCTCTGGGGACCGAGTGAGGAGGCTCCTTGGACGATTCTGCTCGACCTTTGGGACAGCTATCTCGACCCCGCATGACCCACGAGCATGGCCATCATCATCCACGCCCCGCCTCCGCGGTCGAGCTGCGCGCTCGCGCGCTCGAGGCGCTGCTCGCCGAGCGGGGTCTCGTGTCGACCGACGCGATCGATGCCGTCGTCGAGCTTTACGAGCGGGACGTGGGACCGCAGAACGGCGCCAAGGTCGTCGCGCGGGCGTGGGTGGACGAGCGCTACCGCGAGCGCCTGCTGAGCACCGCGAACGACGCGATCACCGAGCTCGGGTTCGGTGGCGCCGAGGGCGACAACATGGTCGTCGTCGAGAACACGCCGACCGTCCACAACATGATCGTGTGCACGCTGTGCTCCTGCTACCCCTGGCCCGTGCTGGGCCTGCCGCCGAGTTGGTACAAGAGCCCGCCGTACCGCGCCCGCGCCGTATCGGAGCCGCGTGCGGTGCTGCGCGAGTTCGGGTTGGAGCTGGGCGACGAGGTCGAGATCCGGGTGTGGGACTCGAGCGCCGAGGTCCGCTACCTCGTGCTGCCGATGCGTCCGACGGAGACCGATGGCTGGAGCGAGCATGAGCTCGCCGCGATCGTCACCCGGGACTGCATGATCGGCACCGCCGTTCCCAGCGCGCGGGAGACGGCGATCGCATGAGCGCGAACCAGAGCCAGCTCGCGACCGTCGACCGCGCGCTCGGTGCAGAGACGCCGCTGCCGCGTGACAACGGGGAGTTGGTGTTCGAGGAGCCCTGGCACGGGCGGGCGCTCGGAATGGGCGTTGTCGCGCTTGAGCGGGCCGGCGCTCCATGGCCGGAGTTCCGACGGTATCTGGCCGCTGCGATCGCCGCTCGCTCCCCCGGTGAGGGCGAGTCCGAAGCGACCGCCTACTACGCCGCCTGGCTCGACGCGTTGCAGGCACTGCTGGCTGAGCGCGGACTGCTCGATCAAGCCCGATGACCTGTCCGCGGGCGACCATGTGAGGAGTTCGTCGTAATCGGACCGCGAGCGCGCTCCCCGAGTGAGGCCGAAAGCGCAGAGGGCGCTGGACGCCCGCAACGGACGACGTGCGGAAGCGCGGACGGCGTCACGCGAGACGCCTGCTCGTCGTCCGGAGCGAGCGCCGTCGTCGCCTCCGCGCGGACGCCTCCTTTCACGCGAATGCGATAGCGCGCCGGCGACGCGGGCTCGCTATCCCAACCACGCGAAAGGAGCACTCTCGA
>DATHJG010000969.1:0-3882 GCA_035489875.1 Solirubrobacteraceae bacterium
CGAGGGACATCCGCTGCTCGGACGCCGCATGCCCGATCTCGACCTGAACACCGCCGACGGCCCGCTCCGAGTCTTCGAGCTGCTGCACGACGCACGGCCGCTGCTGCTCGACCTCGGTCAGCCCGGCGACCTCGACATCGCTCCATGGGCTGACCGGGTCCAGCTGATCGACGCGAGCTACAAGGGGGAGTGGGAGCTCCCGGTACTCGGCGCGGTCACCGCTCCCACTGCCGTGTTGATCCGGCCCGACGGATACGTTGCCTGGGTCGGAGACCGAGCCCAACTCGGACTCCCGGAAGCGCTGACCACCTGGTTCGGACCGCCTGCTGCGGCGTGACCGCGCGCCGGCCGGTCGTGGCATCATCGGGCCATGAGCGAGATCCGACGGCTGGACTTTCTCGGCGTTCCCTCCCAGGACGCCGATCGCGCGCGTGCCTTTTACCGAGACACCCTCGGCCTGCGCCCCGATGAGCACGCCGAGTACGAGTGCTGGGCCGGCGAGACCTGCCTGGCGATCTGGATGCCCGAGCAGATTGGCATGACGTTCGTCGCTCAGAAAGGCAATCCGCTCCCGCTCGGGGTCGAGGACGTCGGCGCCGCGCGAGCCGCGCTGGAGGCCAAGGGCGTGACCTTCTCCGGCGACACGCTCGACACGGGCGTCTGCCACATGGCCTTCTTCACCGACCCGGACGGCAACGACCTGATGCTCCACCACCGCTACGCGCCGTACCCCGACCGCCAGAGCGCCTGAGCGAATCGGCCCATCGTTCGGAGGTGCGGACCGCGTGGAGCGTGGTGACGCTTTGCTCCCTCGCTGATCCGTCGCCGGCCTGACGAGCACGGTCACCGGCGCCCGGTGATCGATCCCTCAGCGGGACGCCTGGAGGTCGTCCTGCGCGCGTGGCCGCCGGCGCTCCCGTTTGGAGTCGAAACGAGGCGCGAGGCTGCCTGCCCGCGGGACGCTCGGTTCTCGTCCCAAGGGGGCGTCTCGGGCACCCGAGCAGAGACGCTCGCCCGGCGTCCCGTGCGCGCGTCTGGTGTGCACTGGCCCAGACGCTCGCCGGTCGTCGGAGCGGGCGTTCGGGCTCGGCTACGCAGACGCTCGGAGCCACGTGTGGCTCAGGGCTCGACGGTTGCCGTGATCGGGAAGTGGTCGGACCCCGTGTTGCGGAAGTTCGCCTCGATGCGGGGTACCTCCTCGGCGATCGTCCAGGCGCCGAAGTCCAGGACGTCCCCGCTGAGCGGGCGGGCACCGCGGACGACCACGTGGTCGATGATCGCGAAGCGTGGTGCGCGGTTGTACGTGCTCGACCAGGGATGCGTCGGCTCGCGGTTGCCGACCGAGGCGAGCGCGTCGGCGAAGCCCGCGGGCTCGAGGACGTTGCTGACCGCGCCGGTCACTGTGTCCTCGTTGACGTCGCCGCAGACGATGTCGGTCGTGCCGGCTGCTGCCGGCAGCTGGTCCACGAGCGAGCGCGCCTCCCGGAGGCGGTTCGCTTGGACGTCGCTGTCGAGGTGGATCGAGGCCGCCCGCAGGCGTCGGCCCGTCGCGCGGTGCACGGCTTGCACCAGCGCGGCGTGATTGCCATCGCCCGACAGCGCGATGTCGCGGAAGGCGAGTCCGGAGAACGCGCGGCGCCGTACGATCACGGCGGTCCCGTTCGGTGCCCAGGGGATCTCGGGCACGAGCCAGCTCGACCACCACGCCGGGTCGTTGTGGGCCATTACGCCCGTGAATTCGCCGCCGAGAGCGCCAAGCAACGCCGGGAGCTCGGACTCCTGCACTTCCTGTAGGCAGAAGACGTCGGTCGTCGGGGCGCGGCTCGCCAGGAAACCGGCGATCCGCGCGCGCCGGTACCCGGCGTCCAGCAGCGACGTGTCCATCTCCGCCGGATACCACTGCGGTGCCGCCCAGACGGGCGCGAGCACGTTGAACGAGACCACGGAAAGGCGAGACTCGCGCGTCGCAGCTGTCGCGCCGGCGGCGCTCGGAAGCGCAGCGAGCGCGAGGGCGAGGGCGAGGGCGAGTGCGAGAAGCGTGCGCCGCATCGCGCTCACCTGGCCGCGAAGGGGCCGGTGACCTCGAACGTCATCCCGGCGCCGTCGGTGCCACGCTGGGAGCTGACGTACAGGCGCGAGCCATCGGGTGAGAACACAGGCCCGGTCACCTCGGAGCCGTCGTGGCCGGCGAACTGCAGGAAGGGCGCGGCGGTCCATTGGTCCCCCGAGCGCACGAGCTGGACGAGCTGGACGTCGTCGGCATCCTCCGCCACGAAGCCGTCACCCGTGCGCTCGTGCACGGTGACGTTGTCGGGCTCATGCAGCGCGTCGCCGGCATTGGCGCCCTGACCGTCGTAGATGACCCGGATCCGCATCGCGAGGAGGTCGAGCGCCCACACGCGGTCGTTCGACGTGGTCGAGAAGTAGAGCACGTCGCGCGAGATCCACGCGCCCTCGCCGCGGTCAAATGGCGTGCTGTCGTCGCCTCGGTAGGGTCGCTTGGGGGAAACGGGGATCCAGCTCACCGCGCCGTCGCCGGCGACAGACGCCGCCTCGAGCGCCCCGGTGCGCAGATCGCCCCAGTGGTCGGGGCGGAAGCGGTACAGGCGGCCGTCGTCGTCGTCCTCGGTCAGGTAGACGATGCCGGTCCGCGCGTCGACAGGAGCGGCCTCGTGCATGCGCACGCCGAGCGCGCGACGCGCCACTCCCTGGCCCGGCCTGAACGGATCGCACTCCCAGACCAGGCCGTTGCGAAACTCCTCGCACGACAGCCACGTGCCCCATGGCGTTGCCCCGCCGGCGCAGTTCCATTTGGTCCCCGACAGGATCCGGTACGCCCTGTACGGCTCGCCGTCGGGGCGGAAGCCGATCGCCGACACGCCGCCGCTCGTGCCGTTGAGCTCGCTGTTGGAGACGAGCACCCAGCCGCCGTCGCCGGTCGGGAACGTCGCGGCGCCGTCCGGCTCGCC
Organism: Solirubrobacteraceae bacterium; assembly: GCA_035489875.1. Lineage (GTDB taxonomy): Bacteria > Actinomycetota > Thermoleophilia > Solirubrobacterales > Solirubrobacteraceae > DASQMT01. The sequence goes on from DATHJG010000969.1 coordinate 2,970, forward strand.
GTGCCAGGGGTAGTTCGTGCCGAGCACGGGCTCGTCGGTTCGTGCGAGCAGGCGCGCGGTGAACCCCGGGGGGAGCCGCACCCCGTTGGCGTCCGGCGCGCCCAGCGGTCCGTAGCCGACCGCGGGCGCTGCGGCCGCGCGGGCGGGAAGCCCGAACGTGCGCCATCCCACAGCTGCCACCGCGGCCGCCCCGGCCGTCGCCTGCATGAGCTCTCGCCGCGTCCTCTCCACGCCCGACTCCTTCTCGTTCGAACCGATGAGGTGGCCATCCTCCACCGGCTGGGCGGCCAGAACGTGACCGCGCGGTGAAGCACCGCCGCCGTCACTTCCGTCGGACACGCACCCAGCGTCGGCGTGCCGGGGAGACGCGCCGTCCCGGCGCGACTCGGTAATCCCGCCCGAAGCCGGGGCGCGCCAGCTTCACCCTTTCCCCGACACGCGAGCAAGTGTCTCTCGCTCGCGCCGCCGACGCCCGGATCGGACGATCTGCGGAACCGAGGGCGCGTTAGGCAAGACGCCTGCTCTTCGTCCAACGCAGGAGCGCAGGAGTCTTCAGCCGACGCGCTCGCTCGCACATGAACGCGGGCGTTGTGGTGTCCCGGTTGGCGTCCCCTCATCGGGCCTTTCATCGGGCGGGTCTTGCGGGACACCTGCGCGGCGCCGGCGGCCGAAAGAGGTCGATTTGCAGGGGGAGTGCCCGCAACGGGTTCCCCCTACGCGACGATTGGGAGCTGAATGAGTGTTCCATGTCGAGAAGCGCTGACCGGCTCCGCTCATCAGGTGAAGGGCCGTGAGCGGCGCGGCCCACGACACCAGGAGACCACGATGCCGAAGTATCTGCTGCTCAAGCGCCGTGCGCGGGCGCCTGCACGAGCTCGACGCGACCTGCCCGCCGCCACCACGGCATACGCCG
>DATHJG010000970.1:0-2759 GCA_035489875.1 Solirubrobacteraceae bacterium
GGCGCCGGCGGGTGTGACGCGCTTGCCGACGAGCGAGCCGGCGATAGCGAGCACCGCGAGCAGCGGCAGGAAGCGGCCGAACAGCATCGCCAGGCCGCCGACCACGTTCGCGAACGTGATGCCGAACTGCGCGGCGTCGGCGGGCTGGAGGAAGCCGGTGTAGCCGGCGAACGCCGAGCCGTTGTTCATCGTCTGCGAGACGTAGGCGTAGAGGGTCTCGCCGAACCCCTGCGGGCCGCTGTCGAAGATCGACGCGCGCCCGAACTTGCTCGCGGTGGCGAGCCCGGCCGCGCCAAGCGCCAGCATCGGCGCGGCGAGCGTCCCTATGACCACGAGCTTGACCGTGCGCACGTCGAGCTTGCGCCCGACGCACTCGGGCGTTCGGCCGACCAGCAGCCCGGCGAGGAAGACGGTGAGCAGGACGACCAGCAGCATGCTGGAGAGCCCCGAGCCGATCCCGCCGAACGCCAGCTCCCCGGTCATCATCAGCGAGAGCGGGGCGAGCGCGCCCGGCCCGCTGAGCGACTCCATCGCGCCGTTGACCGCACCAGAGGCGCCGGACGTGGTGCTCAGCCCACGAAGCGGTAGCCGACGCCGGGGTCGGTGCGGATGTAGCGCGGCGGCTCGCCCGGCGGCTCGATCTTGCGCCGCAGGTTGGCGATGTGCGTGCGCAGCACCTGCGTGTCGTTCGCGTAGGCCGGGCCCCAGACCTCGACGAGCAGCGCGCGGTGCGTCATCAGCCGGCCGCGCTGGCGGGCGAGCGTGCGCAGCAGGCCGAACTCGATCGGTGTGAGGTGGACCTCGGCGCCGTCGCGCCGCACGGTGCGGGCGGCGAGGTCGATCTCCAGCCCGTCGGCGTGGATCGCCGGCTCGCCGGGGTCCTCGCCGGCGCGGCGCAGCGTGGCCTGGAGGCGGGCGACCAGCTCGCGCGGCGCGAACGGCTTGACGACGTAGTCGTCGGCGCCGGCCTCGAGCGCGCGGACCTTCTCCTCCTCGTCGCCGATCGCGGAGAGCACGATGATCGGCATCCGGCTCCACTCGCGCAGCGACTTGCAGACCTCGATGCCGTCGCCGTCCGGGAGGACGACGTCGATGATCGCGGCGTCGGGCGGCTGCACCGCGGCGCGGTCGAGCGCCTCCTGCGCGGTCGCGGCCGGCACGACCTCGAAGCCCGCGTCGCGCAGCACGACGCGCAGCGCGCGCAGGATCTGCGGCTCGTCGTCGCACACGAGCACACGCCGCGCGGCGTTCAAGCCGGCACCACTTCGGGCAGCGGGAGCGCGACGACGAAGCTGGAGCCCTGGCCCGGCAGCGACTCCACGCGCACCTGCCCGCCGTTCGCCTCCACGAAGCCCTTCACGATCGCCAGGCCGAGCCCCGAGCCCGCGCTGCCGCCGCCGCCGCGGAAGAACGGCTCGAAGATGCGCTCCTGGTCGGCGGGCGAGATGCCCGGGCCGCGGTCGACGACGCGCACCAGCAGCCGCCCGCCGCTCACGCGCGCGCGCACGGAGATCGGCTGGTCGCCGGAGTAGCGCACCGCGTTCTCCAGCAGGTTCGCGAACGCGCGCTCGAGCTGCGCCGCGTCGGCGAGGATCAGCGGCAAGTCGCGGTCGACGGTCAGCTTCAGCCGGTCGGGGGGGAGGCCGGCCGAGTTGACCGCCTCGCGCAGCAGCTCCTCCACCGAGCACCAGTCGCGGTGCGGCTCGGCGGCGCCGGACTGCAGGCGGGAGAGCTCGATCAGCTTGTCGACCAGGCGCGCGAGCCGGGCGCTCTCGCTCATCACGCCCGCCGCGAGCTCGCGCCGGTCGTCGTCGTCGAGCGACGGGGAGGCGAGCGCCTCGGCGGACGCGAGGATCGCGGTGAGCGGGGAGCGCAGGTCATGCGAGACCGCGCGGAGCACCGCGGTCTTGATCTCGTCCGAGCGCCGCAGCGCGCTGGTCTCGACGACCTCGTGGGTCAGCCGCTCGCGCTCCAGCGCGGCGGCGAGCAGCGCCTGCAGCGCGGGGCGCACGGCCTCGCCCGCCTCCCGCGCCGCGCGCGGGATGAGCAGCGTCCCGAGCCGCTGCTCGCCGCGGGTGAGCGGGATCGCGGCCGAGCGCTCGTCGTCGCCGACGGCATCGAGCACGAGCCGGCACGAGGCGAGGCCGAACGCCTGCGCGATCCGCTGCGCCGCCGGCGCCAGCGCGCCGGGGAGGTCGGGCGCGCCGAGCAGCACGCGGGCGAGCTCGGCGGCGAGGTCGGCCTCACGCCCGCGCTGCTCGGCCTCCTGCGCGCGGTGCCGCGCGGCCTCGGCGAGGCTCGACGCCGCGGCCGCGACGACGAGGAACACGACGAGCGCGACCCAGTTCTCCGCCTCCGCGATCGAGAAGCGGCCCCTCGGCGGGATGTGGAAGAAGTTGAACGCGAGCGCGCTGAGCAGGCTGGTGGCGATGCCGAGCGGCGCACCCCAGACGATCGACACCAGCAGCACGCCGAGCAGGTAGACGACGGCGAGCGAGACGGGGGCGGCGACCTCGCCGAGCGGGAACAGCGCCAGCGTCTCGACGGCGACCAGCGCGACCGCGGTGAGCACGCCCACGGACAGCGGCAGGCGGCGCGTCGGAAGCGACCAGGGAGACACAAGCGGAGCGTAGACCTCGGCACCGCCGGGCCGGACCACCGCGCGACCTCGGCCGGCCTGCGCGCGTAGGCTGCGGCGATGCCCACGCTCGAGCGGATGCCGGAGGGGCAGCTGGCCCCCGTCGCACTCGCCGACGGCG
>DATHJG010000971.1:0-3678 GCA_035489875.1 Solirubrobacteraceae bacterium
CCTTCTTCTTGTTGTAGAAGACGCCGACGATCTCGCCCATCTGGGACAGGCCGTAGAGGTTGCCGCCGCCGAACTCCGCGGCGTCGGAGGAGAAGCGGTTGAGGTCGAGCAGGAGCGGCGAGTAGCGGTCGCCCCAGTCGAACGCCTCGGCGTACGGGTCCAGTGGCTTCAACAGGCCGCCCTTGACGAGCGTACCCATGACCGGCCGGCCCTGGTTGGCCTGCACCACGTCCGGCGCCTTGGCCCCGGAGACGGCCAGCTTGAGCGTCTTGTTGAGGTCCTCGAACGACTTCGCGACCCGCTCGATCGTGACGTTCGGGTACTTCTCCTGGAACGCCGCGTTGAGCCGCTTGATCTGCGCCGCCTGGCCGCCCCGGACCTCCTGGTCCCACACGGTCAGCGTGACGTCGCCGGCCTGCGACGGGTCCGGCTTCGCGACCGTCTTCGCCGCCTCGTTGTCCGCCTTCTCGGCCGTGTCCGCGCTGTCGCCGCCGGGTGATCCGCACCCGGCCCCGAGCAGCACCAGCGACACCGCGACCACCGTCCCCGGGATCGACCACCTCATTGCACTTCCTCCTCGATCGGTACCGATGCCAGGCCGTGTCGCGCCCCCGCCTCCACGAGTGCGTCCAACGTCGCCGCCCCCGCGACCGCGGTCGCGACGTGGACCGACAGCCCGGCGTACAGGACCGCCCACTGCAGCCGCTCCAGCGCGGGCGCGCCGTGCAGGTCGGCCCAGACGTACGCGGCCGCGAACAGATCCCCGGCGCCGGTCGTGTCGACGGCCGGACCGGTTGCGATGGCGCCGACCCCGACCAGCTCGCCGCCGGACAGCTCAAGCGCTCCGGCCGGGCCAAGCGTGACGATAGCGCGCGGGACGAGCTCGCCGAGCCGGCGCGCGGCCGCGTGTGCGTCCGCCGCGCCGGTCAGGAGCTGCGCCTCGCGCTCGTTGACCAGCAGCGCGTGCACGCCTTCGAGCGACGGCAGCCCGGCGCGCGCCTCCGCGTCGCCGGCCGTCGCGTACAGCCGTGCGCCGGACGGCGCGACCCCGAGCCGCGGCAGAGAGAGAATCGCGGCTCGGGGTGCGACGGCTGCCAGCTCGGCGGCGGTGACCTGCTCGCCCGGGTCGAATGTGGCCAGCGCCCGGTCGCCGTCGGTCGGCAGTACAGCGGTGACCGCGGTCCGCGCCACCGTCCTTCCCGCCCAGCGCACGCCGTCGGCGGCGAGCCTCGCGCGCAGGAAGTCGCCGTCCGCGTCGGCGCCGACCGGCGACACGAGCGCGGCGGACAAGCCCAGCCGAGCGGCGCCGATGGCGGTGATCGCCGCGCCGCCCGGCGAGCGCAGGAAGTCGCGCGAGTGGCGCTCCTCGCCCGACGCCGGCAGCGCGTCGAGCCCCGGGAACGTCAGGTCGACGAACGCCAGTTCGCCGCATGCGATGTCCACGCTCACGCGGGGAACGCCTGCTGGAGGGCAGGGAGCCGCTCGCGGTAGCCGTCGAAGATCGCCCGCGCCACCGTGACCGACGGCACCAGCGGATGCAGCGCCAGCGCCTTGACGGCCAGCGTGCGCGAGCCGGTGAGCGCCGCGTCGATCGTCGTGCGCTCGACGTCCTTCATCAGCGACACCAGGGCGCCCGCGTGCGCGGGCACCGCGCCGACCGCGAGCGGCACGGGGCCGGCGCGCCCGACCACGCTCGGCACCTCGACGACCGCGCGCTCGTCCAGGATCGGCAGGCTCGAGCGGTTGGCGGTGTTGAGGATCAGGACGGCGCGCGTGTTCAGCGCCATCGCCTCGAGCACCGCCATCGCCTCGGTCTCGTAGCCGGAGTTCGCGTCGATCTCGTGGTCGCAGCCGTCGCCGGCGGCGCTGCGCGCCTCGGCCATGTACGTGCGCTCGCGGTCGTGCCGCGTCGCGCGCCAGGCGGCGAGCGCCGCTTCCCCGTCCTGCCCGTCCTGGGCGTAGAACGCGCGCTGCTGGTCGAGCAGGAACGCGCCCCGTGAGGTGGGGCTCTCGCGGATCGCGTCGACCGTGTCGGCCGCGTAGTAGAAGTAGTAGAGGTACTCGTTCGGGAGCATGCCGAGCGACCGCAGCCACTCGCCGCCGAACAGGCGCCCTTCCTCGAATCCGGCGAGCGCCGCGTCGTCGTCGAGCAGCTGGGGCAGGAGCTCGCCGCCGCTGTCGCGCACGCCCTTCAGCCAGCCGAGGTGGTTGAGGCCGAAGTAGTCGAACCACAGCTCGCCCGGCTCGCGGCCCAGCGCGGCGGCAACGCGCTGGCACAGGCCCGACGGCGAGTCGCAGACGCCGACGGCGCGTTCGCCCAGCACCTGCTGGACCGCCTCGGTGACCATGCCGGCCGGGTTCGTGAAGTTGATCAGCCACGCGTCCGGCGCGCGCTCGGCCATCACCTGGGCGAGCGCGACCATCTGCGGGATCGTCCGGAGCGCGAAGCAGATGCCGCCCGGCCCGGTCGTCTCCTGGCCGAGCACGCCCATGCTGAGCGGCACGCTCTCGTCCACGACGCGGCCCTCCAGCTGGCCGGCGCGGATCGCGCAGAACACGTAGTCGGCGCCCTCCACGGCGTCCACGAGGTCCGTGGTCGTGCGGAACGGGAGCCGGGCGCCGTGCTCGTCGGCGAGCCCGTCGAGCACCGTGGCGATGCGGTCGAGCCGGTCCGCGTCGATGTCGTGCAGGACGATCTCGTCGAGCGCGAATCGCTCGGCCTTCTCCAGCAGCGCCCCGTATACGAGGGGAACGCGAAAGCCCCCACCTCCGACGATGGTGAGCTTCATGCAATGGTGACCTCGATCCCGGCCTCGTCGATGGCGGCACGCGCGGCGGCCGGGAGCTCGCCGTCGGTGACGATGTGGTCGATCGCGCCGGCCTCGCAGACGCGCACCAGGCCGCTCATGGAGAACTTGTCGGCGTCGGCCAGCAGCACGACGGACTCGGCGGCGGCGATCATCGCCCGCTTGATCGGGACCTCGACCATCGTGTCGTCCCAGACCGCGAGCCCGTCGTCGACCGCGCTGGTGCCGAGGAACAGGACGTCCGCCTTGAGCTGGCGGAGCGAGTCCTCGGCCAGCACGCCGACGAGCGAGCGGTAGTTGCGCCGGACGACCCCGCCCGGGAGGAGCAGTTCGACCGCGTGGTCCGGGACGAGCTCCTCGTACACCGCGAGGCTCGTGGTCACGACCGTGATGCGCCGCCCGTGCAGGTGGTGCGCCGCCTGCAGCGTCGTGGTGCCGATGTCGATCATCACCGTCTGGCCGTCAAGCACCAGGGCCGCGGCGGCGGCGCCGATCCGGTTCTTCGCCTCGTACCGCTCGACGACGGTCTCCTCGAACGGCGGTTCGCCCTCCGCGTTGACCGCGCCGCCGCGGACCCGCTCGAGCTTGCCCTCGCGGGCAAGCTCGCTCAGATCGCGGCGAACGGTCATCTCGGACACCCCGAAGCTCTGCGCGAGGTCGTTCACGTGCGTCGATCCGGAGCGGACGGCCCGCAGGATCTCCTGGCGCCGCTGCGCAGGGATCTTGTGTCGCGCGACGTTCAACGGCGCCGTCCGAGCCGGAGGTCGAACGCCTGCACCTCGTCGTCCGGGGTCTCGAACGAGACGAGCGCCGAGCCGTCCCGCTCGAGCCGCTCGTACGCCGCGGCGTCGATCGGGATCCGCACCTGCTG